>NZ_CP049780.1:857279-1093802 GCF_011193355.1 Streptomyces sp. JB150 | reverse complement strand
CGAACCCGGAAGCTAAGCCTTACAGCGCCGATGGTACTGCAGGGGGGACCCTGTGGGAGAGTAGGACGCCGCCGAACTCCTTTTAGAGCTCTGGCTCTTGGGCATACAGCCCGAGGGCCAGAGCTTTTTTGTGTTGAGGTAAGGTCGGGGGGCATCGTTGGTACGTTTCCCACAGGAGGCCCCCGGGTGGAGGTCCAGGAGACCCGTGTTCAGACAGACCGGGTGCTCACCATCCCGAACATCCTCAGCATGGCGCGTCTCGTCGGCGTGCCCCTCTTCCTGTGGCTGATTCTCAGGCCCGAGTTCGGCGGCCCCCAGAGCGATGGCTGGGCGCTGCTGGTACTGGCTCTGAGCGGCGTCAGTGATTACCTGGACGGCAAGCTGGCGCGGCGGTGGAACCAGATCAGCAGCCTCGGCCGGCTTCTCGATCCCGCGGCCGACCGGCTCTACATCCTCTCGACCCTGGTCGGTCTCACCTGGCGTGAGATTCTGCCGCTCTGGCTGACCGCCGTACTGCTGGCGCGAGAGCTGGTTCTGCTGGTGATGGTGGGGATCCTCCGCCGCCACGGCTATCCGCCGCCGCAGGTGAACTTCCTTGGGAAGGCTGCGACCTTCAACCTGATGTATGCCTTCCCGCTGCTGCTGCTCAGTGACGGAAGTGGATGGGTCTCGTCACTCGCTGCTATTTTCGGATGGGCGTTCGCCGGATGGGGTACAACGCTGTATTGGTGGGCAGGAGTTCTTTACGTGGTACAGGTCCGCCGTCTGGTTCGTGCGGACGCCCTGACCGATTGAGCTCGTCGATCGTCGATTCCAACGTCGTAACGGCGCGATGGCCCGCTGGGGAAAAGTGCGGGACAATTCGGACGGGTGAAGTCGGCTGTACCGTCGTCTCTTCGAGGAGGACGCTTCCGACATGAAGGCCGTCGTGATGGCCGGCGGCGAAGGCACGCGCCTTCGCCCTATGACCTCAAGCATGCCCAAGCCGCTCCTGCCGGTGGCCAACCGGCCGATCATGGAGCACGTTCTGCGGCTGCTCAAAAGGCATGGGCTCAACGAGACCGTTGTCACCGTGCAGTTCCTCGCCTCACTGGTCAAGAATTACTTCGGTGACGGTGAAGAGCTCGGCATGGAGCTCACCTATGCCAACGAGGAGAAGCCCCTCGGTACCGCGGGAAGCGTCAAGAACGCCGAAGAGGCGCTGAAGGACGACACCTTCCTCGTCATCTCCGGTGACGCCCTGACCGACTTCGACCTCACGGACCTGATCAACTTCCACAAGGAAAAGGGCGCGCTGGTCACCGTCTGTCTGACGCGCGTGCCCAACCCCTTGGAGTTCGGCATCACCATCGTCGACGAGGAGGGCAAGGTCGAGCGCTTCCTCGAGAAGCCGACCTGGGGCCAGGTCTTCTCGGACACGGTGAACACCGGCATCTATGTGATGGAGCCCGAGGTCTTCGACTACGTCGAGCCCGATGTGCCCGTCGACTGGTCCGGCGATGTCTTCCCGCAGCTGATGAAGGAAGGCAAGCCGATCTACGGCTATGTCGCCGAGGGTTACTGGGAGGACGTCGGCACGCACGAGAGCTACGTCAAGGCGCAGGCCGACGTCCTGGAGGGCAAGGTCGACGTCGAGATCGACGGCTTCGAGATCTCGCCGGGCGTGTGGGTGGCCGAGGGCGCCGAGGTGCACCCCGACGCCGTTCTGCGCGGCCCGCTCTACATCGGCGACTACGCCAAGGTCGAAGCCGGCGCGGAGATCCGCGAGCACACCGTCGTGGGCTCGAACGTGGTCGTCAAGAGCGGCGCGTTCCTGCACAAGGCCGTGGTGCACGACAACGTGTACGTCGGGCCGCACAGCAATCTGCGCGGATGCGTGGTCGGGAAGAACACCGACATCATGCGCGCCGCGCGGATCGAGGACGGCGCGGTCATCGGTGACGAGTGCCTGATCGGTGAAGAATCGATCGTGCAGGGCAATGTGCGGGTCTATCCGTTCAAGACGATCGAGGCCGGTGCCTTCGTCAACACCTCGGTCATCTGGGAGTCCAGAGGCCAGGCCCACCTCTTCGGTGCCCGCGGTGTCTCCGGCATCCTGAACGTCGAGATCACGCCGGAGCTGGCCGTGCGGCTGGCCGGCGCGTACGCGACCACGCTGAAGAAGGGCGCGACGGTCACCACGGCCCGCGACCACTCCCGTGGTGCCCGCGCGCTGAAGCGCGCCGTGATCTCCGCGCTCCAGGCCAGCGCGATTGAAGTCCGGGACCTGGAGAACGTACCGCTGCCGGTGGCGCGGCAGCAGACCGCGCGAGGCAGCGCCGGCGGGATCATGATCCGGACCACGCCCGGGGTGCCGGACTCCGTGGACATCATGTTCTTCGACAGCCAGGGCGCGGACCTGTCGCAGGCCAGTCAGCGCAAGCTCGACCGGGTGTTCGCGCGGCAGGAGTACCGGCGGGCGTTCCCGGGTGAGATCGGGGACCTGCACTTCCCGGCGAGTGTGTTCGACTCGTACACCGGGTCGCTGCTGCGGAACGTCGACACGACGGGCATCGCCGAGTCCGGGCTGAAGGTCGTCGTCGACGCCTCGAACGGCAGCGCGGGTCTGGTCCTGCCGAGCCTGCTGGGCAAGCTCGGGGTGGACTCCCTGACGATCAACCCGGGTCTGGACGAGTCGAGGCCGACCGAGTCGGCGGAGGCGCGGCGCAAGGGGCTGATGCGGCTGGGCGAGATCGTCGCGTCCGCCCGGGCGGCCTTCGGTGTGCGGTTCGACCCCGTCGGCGAGCGGCTGTCGCTGGTCGACGAGAAGGGGCGAATCGTCGAGGACGACCGGGCCCTGCTGGTGATGCTCGACCTGGTGGCCGCCGAGCGGCGCAGCGGGCGGGTGGCGCTGCCCGTGACGACCACGAGGATCGCGGAGCAGGTGGCGGCGTACCACGGGACGCAGGTCGAGTGGACCACCACCTCGCCGGATGATCTGACGCGGGTCGGGGCCGAGGAGTCCACGATCTTCGGCGGCGACGGCAAGGGTGGCTTCATCGTTCCGGAGTTCAGCAGCGTCTTCGACGGTACGGCGGCCTTCGTGCGGCTGATCGGGCTGGTGGCGCGCACGCAGCTCACGCTGAGCCAGATCGACGCGCGGATTCCGCGGGCGCACGTCCTCAAGCGGGACCTGGCGACGCCGTGGGCCGTCAAGGGCCTGGTCATGCGGCGGGTCGTCGAGGCGGCCGGAGACCGCTTCGTGGACACCACCGACGGCGTCCGTGTGGTGGAGGCCGACGGGCGCTGGGTGATGGTGCTGCCCGACCCTGCCGAGGCGGTCACGCACCTGTGGGCCGAGGGGCCGGACGACGCGTCCGCCCAGGCCCTGCTCGACGAGTGGTCGGCGGTCGTGGAGAGCGCCGGCCGGTAAAACGCCCCGCACGCGTGCGTGCCGGACAAGTGTCCCTGAAGGGGGCCTGTCCGGCACGCCGGTGGGGCCGTTCGGAGGTACCGGGCGCGACGTGCGACGATGTGCGGCATGTCGCAGCAGCCCCCCGTTCGGAGCACGTCGACGCGTCCGCCCGCGCGTCCGGACGCGTCGATGTCGCTGCTCACCAACGTCATGGATCACAGCCTCGACGACGGGTACGCCGAGGCGGCGGCGCGCAAGCGGGCCGCGGGTGGCGGGGGCATGCCCAAGACGCTCCGGGCCCGGCTGGGGCTCGCCGCCGGACTGGTCCTGGCGGCCCTCGTGGTCACCGTCGGCGCGGCGCAGGCGCGGGTCGCCGCTCCCGCCGTGGCCAAGGAGCGCGAGGAGCTGATCGACCGCATCGACCGGGAGAGCGACGCGGCCGACGAGCTGGAGGACGCCGTCGACAAGCTGCGCGACGAGGTCGACGCGCGCCGGCGGGCCGCGCTGAAGCACAGCGGCGGGGACGGTCAGGGGGAGCTGATCGGCATCCTCTCGGGCGCGACCGAGGTGCACGGGCCGGGCGTGAAGCTCGTGGTGAACGACGCCAAGGGATCCGGGTCCGGGGAGGACGGGGATCCGCGCGGGTCCTCCGGTTTCGCCGACACCGGGCGGGTGCGCGACCGGGACATGCAGCGGGTGGTCAACGGGCTGTGGGAGTCGGGGGCGGAGGCCGTCTCGATCAACGGGCAGCGGCTGACCGCCCTGTCGGCGATCAGGGCCGCGGGCGACGCCATACTGGTCGACAACCGGCCGCTGGTGCCGCCGTACACCGTGCTCGCGGTGGGGGACGGGGAGCGGCTGAGCACCCGGTTCCAGAACAGCGCGGACGGGCTGTACCTGCATGCCCTGCAGGAGAACTTCGGCATCCGGACCGGCATCTCCGTGGAGGACGATCTCCGGCTTCCGGCCGCGCCGAGTGTCACCGTGCGCACCGCGCAGCCGAGAACTGAGTCAGCACAGCCGAGAACTGAGAAGGGCACATCGTGATCGCCGTACTGGGCCTCGTCCTGGGAGTCGTGGCCGGCCTGTTGGTCCGGCCCGAGGTTCCGGCGGTCGTCGAGCCTTATCTGCCGATCGCCGTCGTGGCGGCACTCGACGCCGTCTTCGGTGGTCTGCGGGCCATGCTCGACGGCATCTTCGACGACAAGGTCTTCGTGGTGTCGTTCCTGTCGAACGTGGTCGTCGCCGCGCTGATCGTGTTCCTGGGGGACAAGTTGGGTGTGGGCGCCCAGCTGTCCACGGGCGTGGTGGTCGTGCTCGGCATCCGGATCTTCTCCAACGCCGCGGCGATCCGCCGGCACGTGTTCCGGGCGTGAGGCCGATGAGCACCCAGGACGAGACGGGCGAGAACCGGCTGCGCAAGGAGCTGCCGGAGGAGGTGCCGGTCCCCGCGCCGCGGGCGGCCGAGCCGCAGGAGACGGGCGAGTCCGCGCTGACCGGGCGGCAGCGCCTGGTGAAGGGGCTGTGGCCGCCGCGCGTCACCCGTGCCCAACTCATCGTCGCGCTGCTGCTGTTCGGGCTGGGCTTCGGGCTGGCCGTGCAGGTCGCCTCGAACAGCGACGGCGACAGCGCCCTGCGCGGGGCGCGCCAGGAGGATCTGGTCCGCATCCTCGATGAACTCGATGACCGCACAGAGCGTCTTGAAGACGAGAAGCAGGGGCTCGAGGAGCAGCGGGACGAGCTGGAGAACAGCTCGAACCAGGCCGAGGAGGCCCGGCGGCAGACGATCGAGAAGGAGAGGCAACTCGGCGTCCTCGCGGGCACGGTGGCCGCGGAGGGCCCCGGCATCACCATGACGATCCAGGACACGAAGGGGACGGTCGAGGCGGACATGCTGCTCGACGCGATCCAGGAGCTGCGCGCGGCGGGCGCCGAGGCGATCCAGGTGAACGGTGTGCGGGTGGTCGCGGGAACCTACCTCACGGATTCCGGCAAAAGCGTGAGCGTCGACGGGAACAAGATCAACGCGCCCTATCGTTTCAAGGTCATCGGCAAGCCGCAGGACCTGGAACCGGCGCTGAACATCCCTGGAGGCGTGGTGCAGACGCTTGAGAAGGAGCAGGCCACCGTGACCGTCGAGCGGTCCGACAAGATCATCGTCGACGCCTTGCGACCCGCGGAGCGACCTGACTACGCTCGGTCGTCCTCCCAGTGAACCGGCGGTGCATGGCTGACGTCCGGCGAGGGCATGAGGTTGCGGGGGGTCGGCGCACCGATTGGGTGGTGCGTGGTGGAAACTGTCTGGTGGACACGGACGTTGTGAGGATGTCCGGCTCGACCAGTGTGTGCAATCAGGGTTCGTCCTGCCCCACGGGCGGGTCTGTTTCGGTCAAGGGGAATCGCCCGTGAAGTTGTTTGCGAAGTTGTTCGGCAAGAGCGCGCGAGAGGGCAGCGACAGCAACGCGACCGCCCGTCATCGCGCACAGCCTGACGCGGAGGGCCAGCGGCCGCTGTTCCGGGACCAGGTGGCTGGTCCGGGCGGTGACATTCCGGGAGGTCAGGGCGCGCCGTCTGTTGACCCTGCCCAGTCCGGCGGCATAGGTTTCGGGCAACCGTCGACCTCAAGTACGGGTGGAGGGTTCTCCTCCGGCCCGTACGCGTCCAATGCCCCGGCGGGGCAGCCGCGGCAGGAGGGTCCGTCCATGTCGGTCCTGGTGTGTACGAGGTGCGGTAACCGCAACGCGGAGAGCAGCCGCTTCTGTTCCCACTGCGGCGCGCCGCTGCGGGCGGGGGCGGAGCGTCCGTCCGAGACGACCTCCACGATCTCCATCAGCGGTCTCGAGGCCTACGACGCGGAGGCCACCGGTCAGACGCCGATGCCGACGCTCTCCCCGGAGGCGCAGGCCGCCGTCGACGCGCTGCCGCTGGGCTCCGCGCTGCTGGTGGTGCGCCGCGGGCCGAACTCGGGCAGCCGCTTCCTGCTCGACAGCGACCTGACGACGGCGGGGCGTCATCCGCAGAGCGACATCTTCCTGGACGACGTCACCGTCTCCCGGCGGCACGTGGAGTTCCGGCGCGGCCCGGACGGCTCGTTCACGGTGGCCGACGTCGGCAGCCTGAACGGCACGTACGTCAACCGTGAGCGCATCGACCAGGTCGCGCTGTCGAACGGTGACGAGGTGCAGATCGGCAAGTACCGACTGGTCTTCTACGCGAGCCGGCAGGGAATCTGACCCTCCCCCAGACGCAGTCCGGGGGGAACCCAGGGAAGGTCCATGCGTCAAACACCGAGCGGCGGTGCCGGGACCGGTACCGCCGCCGCGGACACTGGGCTGATGAGCATCGGCACGGTGCTGAACGTGCTGCGCGAGGAGTTTCCCGAGGTCACCATCTCCAAGATCCGTTTCCTGGAGTCGGAGGGGCTGATCGAGCCGCAGCGGACCCCCTCGGGGTACCGCAAGTTCAGCGCCGGTGACGTGGAGCGTCTCGGCCATGTCCTGAGGATGCAGCGGGACCACTATCTGCCCCTCAAGGTGATCCGTGAGCACCTGGACGCGCTGGAGCGCGGCGAGGAGGTGCGCCTTCCCACACTCGGCCGGCAGCGCGACGGCGAGGCGGTGCCGGATCCGGCCGAGGGACCCACGGCAGCCCGGATCGGGCGCGCCGAGTTGCTGGCCGCCGCCGGGATCGACGAGGGGCAGCTCGCCGAGTGGGAGGCGTACGGGCTGATCACGGCGGTCGCGGAGGGTGTGTACGACGCGGAGTGCGTCACCGTGGCGACGCTGGTCGCCGAGCTGGGGCGGTTCGGGATCGAGCCGCGGCACCTGCGGTCGATGAAGGCCGCGGCGGAGCGGGAGGCCGGGCTGGTGGACCAGGTCGTGGCCCCGCTGAAACGACACCGCAACCCGCAGACCAGAACGCTCGCGGAGGCCCGCACCAAGGAGCTGGCGGGGCTCGTGGTGAAGCTGCACGCGGCGCTCGTGCAGACCGCGCTCGGGGTGCGGCTGCCCTGAGCTGGCCTTCTCGAGGACGCGCGCGACAGGTCCCCAGGGGCCGCGGGCGGCGGGTCCGAGGATGCGCGGGCGGCGGGTCGCAGGGGGCGTGGGCGGCCGGATCGGGCGCCTGATGCCGACCCGACTACCCAAACGTCCCGAGCACGGCCTAGGGTTGCTGTGTGAACGAGCTCGATGTCGTAGGTGTCCGGGTCGAGATGCCCTCCAACCAACCGATCGTGCTCCTGCGCGAAGTGGGAGGCGACCGCTACCTCCCCATCTGGATCGGGCCGGGGGAGGCGACGGCGATCGCCTTCGCCCAGCAGGGCATGGCCCCCGCGCGACCGCTGACCCACGACCTGTTCAAGGACGTGCTGGAGGCCGTCGGCCAGGAGCTCACCGAAGTCCGCATCACGGATCTGCGGGAAGGCGTTTTCTACGCGGAGCTGGTTTTCGCCAGCGGGGTCGAGGTGAGCGCCCGTCCGTCCGATGCCATAGCGCTGGCCCTGCGCACCGGAACGCCGATCTACGGCAGTGACGGGGTGCTGGACGACGCCGGTATCGCGATCCCGGACGAGCAGGAGGACGAGGTGGAGAAGTTCCGCGAGTTCCTCGACCAGATCTCGCCCGAGGACTTCGGCACCAGCAACCAGTGAGGCGGAATGGTCCGGCGGGCCTCGGCGGCCGGACCGCCCCTTCGTGCAGCGCGCCGCGGGCATGTGCCGGCGGCGCCTGAGAGCGTCCTGCGGCCTCTGCCGAGAGCATTCGGCTAGCCTTTCCCCGCGGTGGGGTACGGGAAACCACTCTTAGGGTGATTATCACTCGGCGTGCCGAGTGTGGCGATCGTTGACGCACCCTTGGTGACTGCCTACCGTCGAGAAGGCAGGTCAAGGACGGAGGTCGGCGTGAGAAGCAGCGGCGACGGTACGGCTGGGGGTGCCACCGGACGCAGTCCGGCGGAGAGCGGTCCGTACCCGCTTGGGCGGGCGGCCGGTCACGCTGCGCCGCGGCCGGTGGCTGTACCCGGCGACGGAGGGGCGGCGTCCGATGCGACCGAGGAGGTCGGCTACCGAGGTCCGACGGCCTGCGCGGCGGCGGGCATCACCTACCGGCAACTGGACTACTGGGCGCGCACGGGCCTGGTCGAACCGAGCGTGCGGCCCGCCTACGGGTCGGGGACGCAGCGGTTGTACAGCTTCCGGGACGTCGTGGTCCTGAAGATCGTCAAGCGGTTCCTCGACACCGGGGTGTCGTTGCAGAACATCCGCACCGCCGTTCAGCATCTCAGGGAACGCGGTTTCCGTGATCTTGAGCGTATGACGCTGATGAGCGACGGCGCGACGGTGTACGAGTGCACCTCGCCCGACGAGGTCCACGCACTGCTCCAGGGCGGTCAGGGAATCTTCGGGATCGCGGTCGGCGTGGTGTGGCGGGACGTCGAGAACGCGCTGTCCCAGCTGCACGGTGAGCGCGTCGACACGGGGGAGACGCTGGTCGGGCACAATCCGGCCGACGAGCTGGCGCGGCGGCGCAACCGCGCGGTCTGAGAGGGCCGCGCTCTGTGGCGCCCTGAGACGGGGCTGTCCGTTGCGGGGAGTGAAGCGGTTTCCCGGCGCGGACGCGGTCCGCGCGGTGTGGTGGCCGGCCGGTGACGTGGCCGCGTGGCCGCATTGTCAGTGGTGTGGTGCAGCATCGGAGATGTGAGAACCGCGCCGACGATCCTGCATCTCGACATGGACGCCTTCTTCGCCTCGGTGGAGCAGGCGTCGAAGCCGAGCCTGCGCGGGAAGGCCGTCATCGTGGGCGGGCTGGGGCCACGAGGGGTGGTGGCCACCGCCTCGTACGAGGCCCGGGTCTTCGGGGTGCACTCGGCGATGCCGATGGCGCAGGCGCGGCGGCTGGCGCCGAACGCCGCGTATGTGGTGCCGCGCTTCCAGTTCTACCGGTCGATCAGCGAGCAGGTGATGGGGCTGCTGCGGTCGCTGTCGCCACTGGTGGAGCCGCTGAGCCTGGACGAGGCGTTCGTCGATCTGGAGGCCGGGGGCGCGGCCTGGGACGAGGAGTCGGCGCGGCTGGCCGGGGCGAGGCTGCGCGCCGGCATCCGGGAGGTGACCGGCCTGACCGGGTCGGTGGGGCTGGCGGCCTCCAAGATGCTCGCGAAGATCGCCTCCGAGCAGGCCAAGCCCGACGGACTGGTGCTGATCCCGCCGGGCACGGAGCGGGCGCTGCTGGAGCCGATGTCGGTGCGCACGCTGCCGGGGGTGGGGCCGGCCACGGGCGACCACCTGCGGCGAGCCGGCATCACCACGGTCGGTGAGCTGGCCGAGGCGGGCGAGGACGAGCTGGTGCGGCTGCTGGGCAAGGCGCACGGGCACGCGCTCCACGCGATGGCGCTGGCGCGGGACGACCGGCCGGTGGTGGCCGAGCGGGAGGCCAAGTCGGTGTCGGTCGAGGACACCTACGACGTGGACATCCACGACCGGCTCCGGGTGGGACTGGAGGTGCGGCGGCTGGCGGACCGGTGTGTGCGGCGGCTGCGGGGCGCGGGGCTGTCGGGGCGGACCATCGTGCTGAAGGTGCGGCGGTACGACTTCTCCACGCTGACCCGGTCGGAGACGCTGCGCGGGCCCACGGACGACCCGGCGGTGGTGCGGGAGGCCGCGGCGCGGCTGCTGGAGTCGGTGGACACCACGGGCGGCGTACGGCTGCTGGGGGTCGGGGTCACCGGTCTCGCCGACTACACGCAGGAGGATCTGTTCGCTCAGGCGGCGGGGGAGCGGGAGGACGGACCTGTGGAGGAGGCGACCGAGGAGCAGGCGCCGGCGGAGGCGGAGCAGGCCGAGCGGCGGTGGCCGGCGGGGCACGACGTGCGGCACGCCGAGTACGGACACGGCTGGGTGCAGGGCAGCGGGCTGGGGAGGGTGACCGTGCGGTTCGAGACTCCTGACTCGGAGCCGGGGCGGGTGCGGACGTTCCGGACCGACGATCCGGCGCTGGAGCCGGCCGAGCCGTTGCCGCTGGTCGCGCGAAGACCCGGGGGAGAGGCGGCCGCGGGGGACGGGGCGCGGGTGGTGCCCGGGTGAGGGCCGGCCGCGTGGTGCTCCGGAGCCGCGTGAGAGATGGGCGGGGGCCGGCAGGGCCGTGAGAGCTGAGCGAGGGCGTGCGGAGGGTGCCCGGGGTGAGCGGTCGGGGCTGTGGTGGGCGAGCGGGCTCGGTGGGTGAAGCCGGTGGGTGCCCGGTTCGGCCCTGCCCCGGCCGCTCACCCCGGGGTCTTCAGGTCTCGTCCGTGCCCGCCACCTTGCCGAAGTCGCGGTCGGGCAGGGCCGGCGGGGGCGCCAGGTCGAGGCCGTAGTGGTGGTAGAGCTGGAGTTCCTGCTCGGGGGAGAGGTGGCGGCCCACGCCGAAGTCGGGGGCGTCCTTGATCAGGGCGCGGTCGAAGGGCACGTGGAGGCTGCCCTCGATCAGCTCGCTGGGCTCCAGCGGGACGAAGGCGTCCCTGCTGAACAGGCCGGTCCGTATGGCCGCCCACTCCGGGACGCCGGTCGCGTCGTCGAGGTAGACCTCGTCGATGGTGCCGATCTTGGTGCCGTTGCGGTCGAACGCCTTGCGGCCGATCAGGTTGCGCGGATCGATGTCGGTCTGCACGGGCCCTCCACGTGGTCGCACCTCATCCGATAGCACTACGAAAGAGCACTTTGGGTCACGCGGCCACTCGAACGCCTGGGCGTTGACCTCGCTGGTACGCTGACAACGGCTGCTGACCCCGTGCGGGAGAGTCCTCCGGTTCGCTCGGAGGCGCCGAAGGAGCAAATCCTCCCCGGAATCTCTCAGGCCCACGTACCGCACGGACGAGGTCACTCTGGAAAGCAGGGCGGGTGTCGACGGCTTCCGCTCTCACCGACGGTGAAAGCCGGATCCCCCTGGGGCGATCCGGTGAAGCTCTCAGGTTGAGATGACAGAGGGGGAGGCCGTCGGGACACCCGCGCCGTGGTGTCCCTCGAAGGTCGCGTCAGACCAGGAGGCCTCCGCAATGACCGCCCATCGCATTCCGCTCTCCGAGCTCGAGCAGGGCATTCCCTTCGAGCAGCGCCACATCGGGCCCGACCAGGAGGCTCGGGCCAAGATGCTCGCGCAGGTCGGCTACGGCTCGCTGGACGAGCTCACCGCCGCCGCGGTCCCGGATGTGATCAAGAACGCCGACGCCCTGGACCTGCCGGGCGCGCGCTCCGAGGCCGAGGTGCTGGCGGAGCTGCGCGAGCTGGCCGACCGCAACCAGGTCCTCGACTCCATGATCGGGCTCGGCTACTACGGCACGTTCACGCCGCCCGTCATCCTGCGCAACGTGATGGAGAACCCGGCCTGGTACACGGCGTACACGCCCTACCAGCCGGAGATCTCCCAGGGGCGGCTCGAGGCGCTGCTGAACTTCCAGACCATGGTCGCCGACCTCACCGGCCTGCCGACCTCCGGTGCCTCGCTGCTCGACGAGGGCACGGCCGCCGCCGAGGCGATGGCGCTGTCCCGGCGCATGGGCAAGAACAAGAAGGGTCTGTTCCTGGTCGACGCGGACGCGCTGCCGCAGACCATCGCCGTGATCCAGACCCGCGCCGAGCCGACCGGCGTGGAGGTCGTCGTCGCGGACCTCTCCGAGGGCATCCCGGCCGAGCTGGACGGGCGGGAGATCAACGGCGTCCTCGTCCAGTACCCCGGCGCCTCCGGTGCCGTACGGGACATCAAGCCCGTCATCGACCAGGCGCACGAGCGGGGCGCGCTGGTCACCGTCGCCGCCGACCTGCTGGCGCTGACGCTGCTGAAGTCGCCCGGTGAGCTGGGCGCGGACATCGCCGTCGGCACGACGCAGCGGTTCGGTGTGCCCATGGGCTTCGGCGGCCCGCACGCCGGTTACATGGCCGTCCAGGAGAAGATGGCGCGCAGCCTGCCCGGACGGCTGGTGGGCGTGTCCGTGGACGCCGATGGCAACAAGGCGTACCGCCTCGCGCTGCAGACCCGTGAGCAGCACATCCGCCGTGAGAAGGCGACCAGCAACATCTGCACCGCGCAGGTGCTGCTCGCCGTGATGGCCGGGATGTACGCCGTCTACCACGGCCCGGAGGGCCTGAAGGGCATCGCGCGGCGCACCCACCGGTACGCGTCGCTGCTGGCCGCGGGCCTGCGCGACGGCGGGGTCGAGGTCGTCCACGGCTCCTTCTTCGACACGGTCACCGCGCGGGTGCCGGGCCGGGCCGCCGAGGTCGTGGCCGCCGCCCGCGAGAACGGCGTCAACCTGCGCCTCGTGGACGCCGACCGGGTGTCGATCGCCTGCGACGAGACCACCACCCGCGCCCAGCTGGCCGCCGTGTGGAGCGCCTTCGGCGTCGAGGGCGGCATCGAGGCGCTGGACGCGGCCACCGAGGACGCCCTGCCGGGCGGGCTGCTGCGCACCGACGACTTCCTCACCCACCCGGTCTTCCACCAGCACCGCTCCGAGACGGCCATGCTGCGCTACCTGCGCCGGCTCGCCGACCGGGACTACGCGCTCGACCGCGGCATGATCCCGCTGGGCTCCTGCACCATGAAGCTCAACGCGACCACGGAGATGGAGCCGGTCACCTGGCCGGAGTTCGGCCAGCTGCACCCGTTCGCGCCCGCCGAGCAGGCGGAGGGCTACCTCACGCTCATCCGCGAGCTGGAGGAACGTCTCGCCGAGGTCACCGGCTACGACAAGGTGTCGCTCCAGCCGAACGCCGGTTCGCAGGGCGAGCTGGCCGGTCTGCTGGCCGTACGCGGCTACCACCGGGCCAACGGCGACGAGCAGCGCACCGTGTGCCTGATCCCGTCCTCCGCGCACGGCACGAACGCCGCGAGCGCCGTCATGGCCGGGATGAAGGTCGTGGTCGTCAAGACCGCCGAGGACGGCGAGATCGACGTCGACGACCTGCGCGCCAAGATCGAGCAGTACCGCGACGAACTGGCGGTGCTCATGATCACGTACCCGTCGACGCACGGGGTGTTCGAGGAGCACGTCTCCGACATCTGCGCGCGGGTCCACGAGGCCGGCGGCCAGGTGTACGTCGACGGTGCCAACCTGAACGCGCTGGTCGGCCTCGCCAAGCCGGGTCACTTCGGCGGCGACGTCTCGCACCTGAACCTGCACAAGACCTTCTGCATCCCGCACGGCGGCGGCGGTCCCGGCGTCGGCCCGGTGGCCGTGCGCGAGCACCTGGCGCCGTACCTGCCGAACCACCCGCTCCAGCCGGCCGCCGGCCCCGAGACGGGCGTCGGCCCGGTCTCGGCCGCGCCGTGGGGCTCCGCGGGCATCCTGCCGATCTCGTGGGCGTACGTCCGCCTGATGGGCGGCGAGGGTCTGAAGCGGGCCACGCAGGTGGCCGTGCTCAGCGCCAACTACATCGCCAAGCGCCTGGAGCCGCACTACCCGGTGCTCTACACCGGCCCCGGCGGCCTGGTCGCGCACGAGTGCATCATCGACCTGCGTCCGATCACCAAGGCGACCGGCGTGAGCGTCGACGACGTCGCCAAGCGGCTCATCGACTACGGCTTCCACGCGCCGACGATGTCCTTCCCGGTGGCCGGCACGCTGATGATCGAGCCGACCGAGTCCGAGGACCTGGCCGAGCTGGACCGGTTCTGCGACGCGATGATCGCCATCCGCGCGGAGATCGAGAAGGTCGGCTCCGGTGCGTGGCCCGCGGACGACAACCCGCTGCGGAACGCGCCGCACACCGCGGGCGCGCTCGGCGGGACCTGGGAGCACGCGTACAGCCGCGAGGAGGCCGTCTTCCCGGGCGGAGTCTCCGTCGCCGACAAGTACTGGCCGCCGGTGCGCCGGATCGACCAGGCGTTCGGTGACCGGAACCTGGTCTGCTCGTGCCCGCCGCTGGACGCGTACGAGGACTGATCCCGCCCGCACCCCCCGATGAGGTGCGTGGGGCCCCGCTCCGGTCCGGACAGGCCGGGGCGGGGCCCTCGCGCGTTCTGGGGCCGCTCCGGGGCATCGCCGACCTCGCGGACCTATCTGCCCCCGCGGCTTTCAGGCCGGGTAGGCGTGTGTCTGGGTGGCCTTGACGGTGGCCCAGACCTCGGCGCCCGCGTGGAGGTCCAGTTCGGCGGCGGCGACCGTGGTCAGGTCGGCGACCAGGGGTAGCTCGCCGGTGAGGGCGGCGCGGATCTGGTCGCCGTGCGTCTCCAGGCCGGTGACCGCGCAGCGCCACAGGTTGCGGGCGCTGGAGCCCGTGGGGCGGTCGCGGTAGAGGGTGACCGCTCCCGGCGGGAAGGCGACGAAGACCGGGCCGCGGAGGTCTTCGGTGGTGGTGATGGCGGGGCCCGCGTCGAGGCGGACGGTGTGTCCGTCGGCGGTGCCCTTGTAGAGGTTCAGGCCGACCAGCTGGGCGACGTAGTCGGTGCGGGGACGGCGGGCGATCTCGGCCGGGGTGCCCTCCTGGACGACCCGGCCGTGCTCCACGACCACCAGCCGGTCGGCCAGCACCATGGCGTCCAGCGGGTCGTGGGTGACCAGGACGGCGACCGCCTCGAAACCGGCCAGGTGGTGGCGCAGCTGCGCCCGTACGTCCAGGCGGGTACGGGCGTCCAGGGCGGCCAGCGGTTCGTCCAGGAGCAGCAGCCGCGGGCGGGTGGCCAGGGCGCGGGCGAGGGCGACGCGCTGGGCCTGGCCGCCGGAGAGGCGGCGCGGTCTGGCGCGCGCGTGCTCCGCGAGGCCCATGCGCTCCAGCCAGGCGGCGGCCTGTGCGCGGGCCTCCGCCTTGCTCGCGCCCCGGCAGCGCGGGCCGAACGCCACGTTGTCGAGCGCCGTCAGATGAGGGAAGAGCAGGTAGTCCTGGAAGACCACGCCGACCGGGCGAAACTCCGGCGGCGTGCGGTCCAGGGCGACGCCGTCCAGGCGGAGGTGGCCGCCGGTGAGCGGGGTCAGCCCGGCGAGGGCGCGCAGCGCGGTGGTCTTGCCCGCGCCGTTCGGGCCGAGGAGGGCGACGACGTCGCCGGGGGCGGCGGCGAGGGAGATGTCCAGGCGGAAGGAGCGGCGGTCGACGACCAGGTGGGCGTCCAGGCCGTTGTCCGGCGTGCTGGTCCTCGGTGCGTCGTGCTCTGTCATGGGGGTCATGTGGTTCTCATCCAGCGGTCCCGCAGGCCCGCCAGGACCGCGATGGAGACGGCGAGGAGGACCAGGCTGAGGGCGATGGCGGCGGCGGGGTCGTTCTGGAGGGCCAGGTAGACGGCGAGCGGCATGGTCTGGGTGCGGCCGGGGAAGTTGCCCGCGAAGGTGATCGTCGCGCCGAACTCGCCGAGGGCGCGGGCCCAGGCGAGGACGGCGCCCGCCGCGACGCCGGGGGCGATCAGCGGCAGGGTGACCCGGCGGAAGGCGGTGAACCGGGAGGCGCCGAGGGTCGTGGCGGCCTCCTCGTAGCGCCGGTCGGCGGCGCGCAGGGTGCCCTCCACGCTGATGACCAGGAAGGGCATGGCGACGAAGGTCTCCGCGAGGACGACGCCCGCCGTGGTGAACGGCAGGGTGATGCCGAACCACGCGTCCAGCCACCGGCCCACGACGCCGTTGCGGCCGAGCGCGAGCAGCAGGGCGACACCGCCCACCACGGGCGGCAGCACGAGCGGCAGGGTCACCAGGGCCCGGACCAGGCCGCGGCCGGGGAACTCGGTGCGGGCCAGCAGCCACGCCAGGGGCACCCCGAGGACCAGGCTGAGCGCGGTCGCGGCCGTGGCGCAGATCAGGGACAGCCGCAGCGCCTCCCACACCCCGGGGCTGGTCAGTTGGTCGGGCAGGCTGCTCCAGGGGGTGCGCACGAGCAGGGCGAGCAGCGGGACCAGCAGGAACGCAAGGCCCATGAGGGCGGGCAGCAGCAGCGGCAGGGGCACCACGCGGGCGCCCCCGGTGCGCGTACGAGGCGGCCCGCCCGCCCGGCTCCCGGGGCTCATGGCGTGAGGAACCCGGCCCCGGTCAGCACCTCGCGGCCCTCGGCGCTTCGGACCAGCTCGATGAAGGCCTTGGCGGCCGTGCTGTTCGGCGCGTCCTTGAGCAGGGCGATCGGGTAGTCGTTGACGGCGTCGGCCGACTCGGGGAAGTCCACACCGTCCACCTTGTCCCCGGCGGCCCGGACGTCCGTCCGGTACACGAGCGCCGCGTCGGCCTCCTTCAGCTCCACCTTGGTCAGGGCGCCCTTGACGTCCTGTTCGTAGGAGACGGGCTCCAGGTCGACCTTGGCTGCGGCGAGGGCCTTCTGCGCGGCTGCCCCGCAGGGCACCTCCTTGTCGCACAGGACGACCTTCACACCGGACTCGGTGAGGTCCTTGAGCGAGGCGATCCCGTCGGGGTTGCCCGGCAGGGTGGCGATCTCCAGCTGGTTGCGCACGAAGGTGACCGGCTTGCCGGCCGTGCCCTCCTCGTCCGTCACCAGGGACATGGTCTTCGGGCTCGCGGCGGCGAAGACGTCGGCGGGGGCGCCGTTGGTGATGCCCGCGGCGAGGCTGTCGCTGCCGCCGAAGCTGAAGGTGACCTCGGTGCCGGGGTGCCGCCGCTCGAACCTATCGCCCAGCTTCGCGAAGCTCTCCTTGAGGGAGGCGGCGGCGAAGACGGTGACCGTGCCGGAGAGCTTCGGGGCCACCGGGGTATCGGCGGCCGTGTCACCGGAGGAGGACGAGGACGAGGACGGCGAGGAGGACGCGGAGCAGGCGCTCAGCGTGAGCAGTGCCATGGCGCCCGCGCCGGCGGCGGCGATGCGCAGGGCCCGGCGGGCGGTACGGGTCGTCATGGTCCACTCCTCGGGCAACTGCGGGCTGACGCCGATCATATTGCCGCAGATGCGAGGGTGACGTCTGCTGGAGCATCGCATGAGCGAGCGGGCACCCGGGTCTGGGCACGCATGTGCGTTCGTACGGGGCGTGTGGGCTCTCAGCTGCGGTCGATATGGACATTCGTCGACTTCACCCGGGCGGTGGCCTCCATGCCGACCTCCAGGCCCAGTTCCTCGACGGCCTCCCGGGTGAGCAGGGAGACCAGGCGGTGCGGGCCCGCCTGGATCTCGACCTGGGCGGCGACGTCACCGAGCTTGATCGCGGTCACGATGCCGGGGAAGGCGTTGCGGGCCGAGGTGTAGGGGGTGTCCTCCTCGGCGTGGCCGGCTTGGGCGAGTTCGACCGAGAAGGCGGCGAGGTCCCGGCCGTCGATGAGCCGGCGTCCGGACGCGTCGCGGTGGGTCGCCACCCGGCCCGCGTCCGCCCAGCGGCGGGCGGTGTCGGGGCTGACGCCGAGCAGCCGCGCGGCCTGACCGATCGTGTAGGAGTGCATGCAGGTCACGATAGGGCGGGCGGTCTCAGGGGTCTTCCAGACCCGACACCCGGAACACGGCGAGGGCGGTCTCGCGGTCGATCCGGCGGCCGAGGCGGTCGAGCGCGGTACGGCCGCACAGCAGCGCGCCCGCGCTCCGCGCGCGGTGGGCGTCCTCGTCGAGGCGGCGCCACAGGTCGGGGTTGGCGACGAGGACCCGGGGGTCGAGTTCCACCCGGGCGCCGAGCGCGTCGCGCAGGACCAGGCGCTGGGCGATGCCCTCGCAGCACCGCACGGAGACCAGCAGATCGGTGCGCACCCGGTGGGTGCGCAGCAGGAACCGTGTCTCCAGCCAGCCGGTACCGGCCGCGACGCGCGGCGGGCACAGCACCAGGAAGAGCAGCACGGCCAGGGTCAGCCAGAGGGCGCCGCGCCAGGGGCTGAGGGTGGCGGCGGCCCAGTCGACGAGGGTCAGGCCTGCGAGCAGTACGGCGGCGGAGCCCAGCGCGCCGTGCAGCTGCCGTGTCCACTGGCGGTCGTACGCCGTGGGGCCCGGGTGCCGCTCCGGTAACCGGGGCAGGCCGGGCCGCGTGCCGTCGGGGGGCTTCATGGGGTCGACGCTAGGGAGCCGCACCGGCCGCGGGGGGCGGCTTGACGGGACGCTGACGGGCGGAAAGGGGTTTCTTGACGCGGGTTTACCTGCGTCGCCGGTGTCGCAGGCTCGGGATGACTCACGAAGGGCTGTGACGCATGCGGACTTACGAGAACCCGGTCCTCGCCGGTTTCCACCCCGACCCCAGTGTGTGCCGGGTCGGCGAGGACTACTACCTGGTCTGTTCCAGCTTCGAGTACTTCCCCGGCATACCCGTCTTCCACAGCCGGGACCTGGTGCACTGGCGCCGGATCGGCAACGTCCTGGACCGGCCGGAGCAACTGCCGCTGCCGCCGGACGTGCCGGCGTCGGGCGGGATCTACGCCCCGACGATCCGCCACCACGACGGGCGGTTCCACGTCATCACCACCAACGTCGGCGGTGGCGGCAACTTCCTCGTCACCAGCGAGCGGCCCGAGGGCCCCTGGTCCGACCCGGTGTGGATCGACCTGCCCGGCATCGACCCCGACCTGGCCTGGGACGACGACGGCACCTGCTGGGTCGCCCTGGCGGGCGTCGGTGTCGCCCGGATCGACCCGGCCACGGGGAAGGTGCTGCAGGAGCCGGTGCCGGTGTGGTCCGGCTCGGGCAAGCGGGACCCGGAGGGGCCGCACCTGTACCGGATCGGGGAGTGGTGGTATCTGCTGGTCGCCGAGGGCGGCACGGCACGCGGCCACTCCGTGTCCGTCGCCCGCGCCCGCAGCCCCCTGGGCCCGTACGAGCCCGCGCCGCACAACCCGGTCCTGACCCACAGCGGCAGCCGCGAGCCCGTCCAGTGCACGGGGCACGCCGATCTGGTCCAGGCGGCCGACGGCAGCTGGTGGATGGTGCTCCTCGGCACCCGGCCGCGCGGCTTCTTCCCGGAGTACCACGTCCTGGGCCGCGAGACGTTCCTCGTCCCGGTCGAGTGGGCCGACGGCTGGCCCCGGACCGCACCCGTGCGCGAGCGGCAGCCGGCGCCCGCGGCCTGGCGGCCGGCGGGGGCGGGGCAGAGGGCGGCGACGGCCGACCCGGCACGGGACGACTTCGAGGGCACGGACCTCGCCCCGCACTGGATCTCCCCGCACGGCCGCCCGGAGGGCTCCTGGTCGCTGACCGAGCGGCCCGGCTGGCTGACCCTGACCGCGACCGGGGACAGCCTGGACCGCCCCGGCCACACCTTCGTCGGCCGGCGCCAGCAGCATCACGACTGCCGGGCCGCCGTACGGCTGGACCCGGGGACCGGGCGGGCCGGACTCGCGGTCCGGATGGACGAGGCCCACCACTACGCCCTTGAGATGGTCGGGGGAGCGGCGCGCGTGATCGCCCGGATCGGGCCGGTGCGTCAGTGCCTCGCCGAGCATCCGGTCCCGCCGGGGCCGGTCGTCCTCGCCGTGGACATCCGCACGAGCGACGTCCGCCCGCCGACGGCCGTGCGGCCCGGCGATGACCCGATGACCCTCGGCGTGCGGGCGGGCGGGCCGGACACGCTCGTCTTCTCGGTCGAGGTGCCGGGGGGCGGGCAGCCCGACGCACCGGTCGGGCCTGTGGGCGGCAGCCCGGGTGAGGCGCCCGACGGGGATACGGGCGGCGTATCGAGTGCGGGGCAGGGCGGCGGACCGGGCGTGGGGGCGGAGGGCGGGCCGGGCGCGGGGGCGGCCGGGGGACCGGGCGATGCGCCAGGCGGGCATCCTCGGGGCGACAACCCAGGTGGGGAGCCCGGCAGCGGACCGCGCCAGGGTGCGGGCGGTGGGCCCGGCGGGGAGCCGCGCCGCGGTCCCGGTCAGGTCGTGCGGCTGGCGGAGCTGGACGGGCGGTATCTGTCCACCGAGGTGGCCGGCGGGTTCACCGGGCGAGTGATCGGCATGTACGTCACCGAGGGGCGGGCGGCGTTCGACTGGTTCGCCTACGAGGCGAGGAGCTGACCGGTGCCGGCATGCGTGGGGGCCGGTCCGTGGGCCGGCCCCTTCGGTGCGGTGGCGCTCAGGCGGCCGTCATCACCCGGCCGGTGTCCGCAGGCCGGTGCGGGGCGATGACCTGGCCGTCCGGCAGCAGCTCACCGGTGTCCTCGAAGAGCACGACGCCGTTGCACAGCAGGCTCCATCCCTGCTCCGGGTGGTGCGCCACGAGACGGGCGGATTCCCGGTCGGCGGAGTCGGCTGTCGGGCACGGTGGCTGGTGCTGGCACATGGAAGGGATCTCTCGCTCTGTCGTGTTCATGGCCGCCCCCGTATGCGATGTGTCGGTCGAACCCAGTGTTGCCCTACGGGCGTCGATCCGCAGGGATTTCGCAGCACCGCTTCTCACAGGTTCATGACGCGTCACCCGCGCGGACGGTTCAGCCCGACCCCACTGTCCTTTTGGATGGTTCTCGGGGGCCGGAAGGGGCTAGTCGGGGGCTGGTCCGGGGCTAGTTCGGGCGGGGGGTGTGGCGAACGCCCATGCCCTGGTACGCGGCGGCGGCGCACGCGCGTACCCCGCCACACGGTCGCGTGGCGGGGTACGGGCGACGGCCGTGGTGGGTCCGTCAGGCGGGCGAGCCCAGCAAGGGCGGCGGCGTGGTGCGGAGGGTCAGCACCGGAAGCAGGTCGGCGACCCGGTGCGGGCGATGCGCGGCGATCCCGGGCGGGGCCGGTGCCAGCGGGACCAGCAGATCGGTGGCCGCGGGCACGCCGGTGGTGCCGTCCGTGGCGCAGTCCCCGTGCAGCCACAGCGTGAGCATGTAGAGGCGCGGCACGGACAGCAGCCGCGGCTGGTACGCCTGGGTCAGCGTGGTCTCGGCCTGGTGCAGTGCCTGCTCGGTGGACCGGATGTACGGCCCCTCGAAGAAGTGCGAGAACGCCCAGCCGTCGGGCGTCAGCATGGTCTCCGCCGCGGCCACGGCGCGTTCGCCGGAGCGGATCAGGAAGCGCCAGCCGGCCAGCCGGGTGGCGGGGACGCCCTTGGCGCTGACGCTGTCCAGTACGTGTACCGGCAGCGGCAGCTCGGGGGTGACGGGACCCTGGGCGCTGAGCAGCGAGGGGGTTCGCGCCTCGCGGACCGCGGTGGGGGAACCGAGTGCCGTGAGGACGGAGCGAAGTGCGGGCGCGGGAGCCGGGGGGACATGCAGCGGCATGGTGGGTCGCCTCTCATTCGACAGGCACGGTGCAGCGAGGGGGTGGGGGCGGACGGCGCTGTCAGCTCACGAGGTCAGAGAGGCGGGGGCCAGGGTCTGCTCACAGGTGTGTGGGTGAGGGCTGCCGTGGAGTGCCGACGACAGGCTCCGGCGACCGGGCGCCAACCTTCTCTGCCTTGTTCGCGGAGTTTATACGACAGATGTTCACTCGGTGTTTCGTCTAGCTGTTCCGGGGCACCTTGGCAAGAAGTCATTCAGCCGGTGAGGCCCCGCCGGAACGCGGGGAATCATCCCGATTCCGAGCCGACTGCGCGGTGCTGACCTCGGTAGCAGCCCGGGGCGCGGTCGGCTGTTTGTCGTCGGCGTATTTCACGAGGGGGCACGCGCGGGGAATTGCCCGCTGCGTCGTGCCCGCGGAATGTGCCGTCGATCACCGCCGACCGATGGGACCAGAGTAACCCTCCGGGGCGTCGGCCGGGCACGTTATGGATCGCTTTGGCGGGGCATCATCCCCCCTGACCCGGACACCGGCGGCCGGAGCGCCCGGCCCGCCCACCGAAGGAGGGACGCTTCGATGGGGGAGAAGGTCGTGGCAGGCGCGTTCGACCTGTCCGATCGGCAGCGGTATCGCGACAAGCTCCACAAGTGCCTCAGGGGCCTGGAGCGGCTCTTGGAGGAGAAGAGGTTCGACCGGCCCAAGAATCTGATGGGTCTGGAGATCGAGCTGAATCTCGCGGGCGCCGACGGCATGCCGAGAATGCTGAACGGTCAAGTACTCGAAAGGATCGCCAGCCGGGATTTCCAAACGGAACTCGCCATGTTCAATCTGGAGGTCAACGTCACTCCCCACCGGCTCGGTGGGCGGGTATTCGACCGGCTGGCCGAGGAACTGCGCACCTCGCTGGCGTATGCGCACCGGAAAGCCGGTGAGGTGGACGCGGGAATCGTGATGATCGGCATTCTGCCGACCCTGGAACGCGACGATCTGGTCTCCTCGAACCTCTCCGACGTCGACCGCTACACGCTGCTGAACGATCAGATCGTGGCCGCGCGCGGAGAGGACTTCACGCTCGACATCGAGGGTGTGGAGCACCTGGTCTGCACCGCGCGGTCCATCACGCCGGAGGCCGCCTGCACCTCGGTGCAGCTGCATCTGCAGGTCACTCCGGACCGGTTCGCCGACGTGTGGAACGCCGCGCAGGCGGCGTCGGCCGCGCAGATAGCCGTAGGTGCCAACTCGCCCTTCCTGTTCGGCCGGGAGCTGTGGCGCGAGTCCCGGCCGCCGCTGTTCCAGCAGTCCACCGACACCCGCCCGCCCGAGCTGCAGGCGCAGGGGGTGCGGCCGCGGACCTGGTTCGGGGAGCGGTGGATCTCCTCGGCGTACGACCTGTTCGAGGAGAACCTGCGCTACTTCCCGGCGCTGCTGCCGATCTGTGACGACGAGGAACCGCTGGACGTCCTGGACGCGGGCGGCATACCGGCCCTGTCCGAGCTGGTGCTGCACAACGGCACGGTCTACCGCTGGAACCGGCCGGTGTACGACGTCGCCGACGGCATGCCGCATCTGCGGGTGGAGAACCGGGTGCTGCCGGCCGGGCCGACCGTGACGGACGTCGTGGCGAACGCGGCCTTCTACTACGGCCTGGTCCGGGCCCTGGCCGAGGAGGCCAAGCCGCTGTGGACCCGGCTGCCCTTCGAGACGGCCGCCGCCAACTTCGACGCGGCCTGCCGGTACGGCATCGACGCGCGGTTCGAGTGGCCGCGCGGACGCAACGGCGGGCTGGCCGAGGTCGACGCGGTGAGCCTCGTCCGCGACGAACTGCTCCCGCTGGCCGAGGCGGGGCTGGACGCGTGGGGCGTCGAACCGGCGGACCGGGATCTGTACCTCGGGGTGATCGAGGAGCGGTGCCGCCGGCGGGTCAACGGGGCGTCCTGGCAGGTCGCCACGTTCCACCAGGCGCTGGAGGCGGGGCTGTCGCGGCCGGCCGCGCTGGCCGCGACGACCCGGCGGTACGCCGAACTCATGCGTGCGGGCGACCCGGTGCACCTGTGGCCGGTGGGGCTGCCGGAGCCGGTGCCCACGGGCGGCGGTGTCGCACGAGGGGGCCGGTGAACCGGAGGGCGCCTGGTTCGTAAGCTCTGTCTCGGATCCGCCACGGCCGGAGGGCGGGCCGTGAGGCATCGGGAGGCAGGGTGCAGGGCGAGGCGGGTGCGGTGGCGGGGGCCTCGTCGGCGGAGCGGCCGCGGCGGCGGGTGCTGCGGGACGAGACGGTACTGGTGCTGGCCCTGTCACTGGGTGCCAGCGGAGTCTCCGCGCTGATCAGCTTCATCGGCTCGGTGACGCGGCCGGGCGGCCTCAAGGATCAGGCAGCCACCCTGAACGCCTCGGCCGCGCCCGGCCGCCCGTGGCTCGACCTGGCCTGGCAGCTGTTCGGCATCACGACCGCGCTGGTGCCCGTCGCCCTCGTCGCGCACTTCCTGCTGCGCGAGGGGGAGAGCCTGCGCACCCTCGGCTTCGACCGCACCCGGCCCTGGCCCGACCTCGGGCGCGGTGCGGCGATCGCCGCCGTGATCGGCAGTACGGGCATCGCCTTCTACCTCGCCGCGCGGGGCCTCGGTTTCAACCTGACCGTGGTGCCCGAGGCGCTGCCGGACGTGTGGTGGAAGTACCCGGTGCTGATCCTCTCGGCGGTGCAGAACGCCGTACTGGAAGAGGTCATCGTCGTCGGCTACCTGCTGCGCCGGCTGAGCCGGTTGGGGTGGTCGCCCGGGAGCGCGCTGATGGGCAGCGCGCTGCTGCGCGGCTCGTACCACCTCTATCAGGGGATCGGCGGGTTCATCGGGAACCTGGTGATGGGCGTCGTCTTCGTCCACCTGTACCGGCGCTGGGGGCGGGTGGGCCCCCTGGTGGTGGCGCACTCGCTGCTCGACATCGGGGCGTTCGTGGGCTACGCGCTGCTGGCGGGCAAGGTGGACTGGCTGCCGACCGCCTGAGCGGCGGTGGCCGGCTGCCTGCGCGGCTGCCGGCGATCGTCTTCGCGGATGTTGCCGACCGCTTGAGCGACGGTGGCCGACCGCCTGAGCTGCGGCCGCCGGTCAGGCGGTCGGCCACGGCGGCCGGCGCCGCTCGGTGTCGCTCAGGCGTGCAGGTCGCCCTCGATCACGGTGACCGCGTGGCCGCCGAGCAGGGTGCGGTCGCCGCGCAGTTCGACGTGGACCCGGCCGGAGCGCGGCGAGGCCTGCAGGCCGGTGAGGGCGGGGCGGCCGAGGCGCTCGGACCAGAACGGGGCCAGCGCGGTGTGGGCGCTGCCGGTCACCGGGTCCTCGTCGATGCCGAGGCTGGGGAAGAAGCAGCGGGAGACGAAGTCGTAGCCGCGGGACGGATCGTCTGCGCGGGCGGTCGCGATGACGCCGCGGCGGGAGTACGCGGCGAGCGCCCTGTGGTCGGGCTCCAGGGCGAGCACCGTCTTCTCGTCGGCGAGTTCGAGCAGCAGGTCGCCCACGTGCGGCCCGGTGTCGAAGGCGGCGCGCGGCTCGGCGCCCAGGGCGCCGGCGACCCCGTCCGGGATCTCGGCGGGGCTGAGCGGGGCGGTCGGGAAGTCCAGGGTGATCGAGCCGTCCTCGTGGGGAGTGGCGATCAGGACGCCGCTGCGGGTGGCGAAGCGCACTCGGCCTTCGTGGGCGCCGGTGGTGGCGAGCACATGGGCGGTTGCCAGGGTGGCGTGGCCGCACAGGTCGACCTCGGCGACCGGGGTGAACCAGCGCAGTGCCCAGTCGGCCTCCCCGCCCTCGGGCAGGCGGTGCGCGAAGGCCGTCTCCGCGTGGTTGACCTCCATGGCCACGTTCTGCAGCCAGGCGTCGTCCGGGAAGGTGTCGAGGAGCAGCACTCCGGCCGGGTTGCCGGCGAAGGGGCGGTCGGTGAAGGCGTCGACGATTCGAATGCGCATGGTGGTGACGCTAGGGGCCGGTGGAGCCGCGGACCAAGGCCAATCGGGGAGTGCTGGACCGATTTGCGCGGGACCGCATCGGGCGGAGGGCTTGTCGTGCCGGCTCGGGGGTTGTCGTACCGACTGTACCGATATATCGTTGAAGCATCGCGAACGATACGCGACAGATCAGAGAATGATCATGAGGGATCGACGATTGAATGGAGTGATCGCCATGCGTACCCACGAATTCGAGCGTGGACACGGTGGTCCCGGCCGTCACGGCCGAGGTGGTTTCGGAGGTTTCGGTGGATTCGGTGCCGGGCTCGGTGGCGGGTCCGAGGGGCGGCGCGCCGCCTTCGGTCCCTTCGGGCCGGGTGGCCCCGGTTTCGGCGGGCCGGGCTTCGGTGCGGGCCCCTGGGGTCCGCGAGGGCGCGGGGGACCGCGCGGCAGGGCACGGCGAGGTGACGTACGCGCCTCGATCCTGGCCCTGCTGAAGGACCGGCCGATGCACGGCTACGAGATGATCCAGGAGATCGCCGAGCGCAGCGGCGGCGCGTGGAAGCCGAGCCCCGGCTCGGTCTACCCCACCCTGCAGCTGCTGGAGGACGAGGGCTTGATCTCCAGTGAGACCGAGGGCGGCAAGAAGCTGTTCTCGCTCACCGAGGCGGGCCGCGCGGCGGCCGAGGAGGGCCCCGACGCCCCCTGGGAAGAGGCCTCGCGCGGGATCGACTGGGAGGCGCTGAACGACGTCCGCCAGGCCGGGATCGGTCTGATGGAGGCCTTCTCCCAGGTCTGGAAGACCGGCACGCCCGAGCAGCGCGAGAAGGCGCTGGGGGTCGTCAACGACGCCCGCAAGAAGCTGTATCTGATCCTCGCCGACGAGGACTGACCTCCCGGCGCACGGCAAGGCGGCGCGCGCCCCTGGAACGGATACGGCGTGATCTCATCCGTAGGGAGGAGATGCCGGCCGGTGATGTCCGCTCTGTGTGGGACGCACAAATGCATCCCGCCGAGGATGTCCCGATCCCCGGCGACTGATGGGGTGGGGGATGTGCGACCCCGTAATCTCCGGCGGCCCGGCCACGACCAGGGCACCCACCACGTGGACGACGATGCCGGCTTCGGCGCCGAGCTGGCCTCGGTGCTCACCGCTGCCCGCCGCCGGGCCGTGCGGGACGGGGACCGGCAGACCGACACCGCGCATCTGCTCCACTCGCTGCTGGAGTACGACCCCGAGGTGCGCGCCCTCCTCGACGGCGGGCCGCAGCTCGCCCGGCTCCTCGGCTATCTGGTGCAGCGCAGCATCGGCTACGGCCTGCGCTGGCAGGGCAGTGTCGAGGACTCCGGCGCCGCGCCCGCGGTCCCCGGCCCGGCCGGCTGGTCGCCGGTCGCCGTGGCGGCGCTGGCGCACGCCTGCGGGCGGGCCGTGGGGCGCGGTGACGGCCGGGCGTGCGGGACCGATCTCCTCGCGGGGATCGTCGCCGATCCCGGGGCGCGGGCGGTCGAGGTGCTGCGGCGGGCCGGGGTGGACGTGGTGGGGCTGCGGGCGCGGCTCGACGACCGGCCCGTGGGTGACCGGCCGACGGGTGACCGGCCGATGGACGACCGGCCGGTGGGTGGGCCCGACGGCGCGCCCGCGTCCAGCGGTTGAGACAGGTGTCATCGAGGGTGACGCTCATGTCATCGCCTGCCATCATGTGCCGGTGCACACGTCTGAGAGCAGTCACGGCAGCCGCGGGAGGGGCCTCGGGCTCGGTCTCGCGCTCGTCTCGGCCGTCGCGTTCGGCGGGTCCGGAGTCGCGGCCAAGCCGCTGATCGAGGCCGGACTCGAGCCGCTGCACGTGGTGTGGCTCCGCGTGGCCGGCGCCGCCCTGGTGATGCTGCCGCTCGCCGTGCGGCACCGGGCACTGCTGCGCCGCCGCCCCGCGTTGCTCGCGGGTTTCGGACTGCTCGCCGTGGCAGGCGTCCAGGCCTGCTACTTTGCCGCGATCTCCCGCATCCCGGTCGGGGTCGCGCTGCTCGTGGAGTACCTGGCGCCGGCTCTCGTCCTCGGCTGGGTGCGGTTCGTGCAGCGGCGGCCGGTCACCCGGGCCGCCGCGCTCGGGGTGGTGCTCGCGGTCGGCGGGCTGGCCTGTGTCGTGGAGGTGTGGGCGGGGCTCGGCTTCGACGCGCTCGGCCTGCTGCTCGCGCTCGGCGCCGCCTGCTGCCAGGTCGGCTACTTCGTCCTGTCCGACCAGGGCAGCGACTCCGGAGAGGACGCGCCCGACCCGCTCGGCGTCATCGCCTACGGCCTGCTCGTCGGCGCCGCCGTGCTGACCGTCGTGGCGCGGCCCTGGGGCATGGACTGGTCGGTGCTGAGCGGCACCGCGCGCATGGACGGCACCCCGGTCGCGGCCTGGGTGCTGCTCGGCTGGATCGTGCTCGTCGCCACGGTCGTCGCCTACGTCACCGGTGTGGTGGCCGTCCGGCGGCTGTCTCCGCCGGTCGCGGGTGTCGTGGCCTGCCTTGAGGCGGTCGTCGCGACCGTGCTGGCCTGGGTCCTGCTCGGTGAGCACCTGTCCGCCCCGCAGCTGGCCGGCGGTGCGATGGTGCTGGCGGGCGCGTTCATCGCGCAGTCCTCGGCGCCCGCGAAGAGCGGCCCGCAGCCGGTGGCGAGCGGCGGGCCGGAGGCGGAGCGGGAGCCGTCCGCGCAAAGGACTGTCTGACGCCGGGGCGTCCGCGCGGAGGACTGTCTGGCGCCGGGACACTCGAGCGGGGCTTCGGCTCGCATCTGACCGTCCGCGCAGAAATCCGGCCGGCACCTGATCGTCCGCGCGGACTTCGGCTCGCACCCGGCCGTCCGTGCGTCCGCCTGCGGCTGCCGTACCGTCCACCCCGCGGCTGCCGTACTGCACGCCCAGCGCGCCCTCGGCCGGTGAGCCGCCCCTGCCGGACCGCTTCCCACCCGGCGTGGAACCGCACCCAGTCGGGAGATCGATTCCGCTCGGCGTCCACCGCCCCCTCCCAGCCGCGTCACAGCGCCGCGAGGTACTCCGGCAGTGGTGTGCCCGGGGTCAGGGCGGGGTCGCCGACCGGGGTGTCGTAGCCCTTGCGGAGGGGGACGACACCCGCCCAGTGCGGGAGGGTGAGGTCCTCGGGCTCGTCGTTCACTCCGCCGGTGCGCAGCTTGGCGGAGACCTCGTCGAGGTCGAGGCGGATGACGGCGGTGGCGGCGAGTTCCTTCCTGTTGGCGGGGCGGGAGTCGGCCGCCCGGCCCGGCACCACGTGGTTCACGAGGGCGTCCAGGGCTTCGCGCTTCTCGTCCGCGTCGGTCACGTCGTGGGCGATGCCGTGCACCACCACCGAGCGGTAGTTGATCGAGTGGTGGAACGCCGAGCGGGCGAGGATGAGCGCGTCGACATGGGTGACCGTGAGACAGACGGGAAGGCCCGGGTCGGCCTTGCCGGTCATCCTCAGCGGACGCGAACCGGTGGAGCCGTGCACGTAGAGCCGCTCGCCGACGCGGCCGTAGAGCGTGGGGAGCACCACCGGGGCGCCGTCGCGGACGAAGCCGAGGTGGCAGACGTAGCCCTCGTCGAGTATCGCGTGCACCAACTCCCTGTCGTACGAGGCGCGGTCGGCGGAGCGCGTGGGGACGGTGCGGTCGGTGGGGGTGTAGGCGGCGGGCGGTGACGGCGTCTGCTGGGTCCCCTGCATTGGCGCTCTCCATTGCACTAGTGCATAATCGGCTTTGTGCTAGGAGAATATCCGATCAGGGGGCGGCGCGCAGCGGAGATTTCCGCGAGCGTCGAGGAGGCGGTGGCGAAGGGTGACCTGCAACCGGGTCAACTGCTGCCGCCCATGCGAGAGTTGGCGCGACGCCTCGGGGTGAACCCGAACACCGTCGCGGCCGCGTACCGCATCCTGCGCGAACGCGGGGTCATCGAGACCGACGGCCGTCGCGGCAGCCGGGTGCGGGCCGCGCCGGCCACGACCGGACGGGAGTACATCCGGGTGGAGGTGCCGGAAGGCGTGCGCGACGTGGCCGCCGGCAACCCCGACCCGGCGCTGCTGCCCCCGCTGGCGGCGGCGTTCGCCGCGGCGGCCGCGCACAGCGACCGGCAGCCGGTGCTCTACGACGAGGCGGCGGTGGAGCCGGAGCTGGAGCGGATCGCCCGCGCCGACCTGGACGCCGACGGCGTGCCGGGCGGCCCCGTCGCGGTCACCTCCGGGTCCCTCGACGCCACCGAGCGCGTCCTCGCCGCCCATCTGAAGCCGGGCGACACGGTCGCCGTCGAGGACCCCGGCTGGGGCAGCCTGCTCGACCTCGTCCCGGCGCTCGGGCTGCGCACGCTGCCCGTCGGGGTGGACGACGACGGGCCGCTCCCCGACGGCGTCCGCGCCGCCCTCGCCGCGGGCGCCCGCGCCCTGATCGTGACCGACCGGGCCCAGAACCCCACGGGTGCCGCGGTGTCCGCCACCCGCGCGCGTGCTCTGCGGTCCGTGCTCCGGCAGCACCCGGAGACCCTGCTGATCGAGGACGACCACGGGTACCGGATCGTCGACCTCCCCCTGCACCCCCTGGCCGGCACCACCCGCCACTGGGCCATGGTGCGCTCGGTCGCCAAGGCCTACGGCCCCGACCTGCGGCTCGCCGTGCTCACCGGGGACCCGGTCACCGTCGACCGGGTGCGCGGCCGGCAGCGGCTCGGGCCCGGCTGGGTCAGCCGGATCACCCAGCGGGCGGTGGTGCGGCTGTGGACCGACGGCGCGGTGGACGCGCGCGCGGTGGCGGCGGCGTACGGGCGGCGCCGGGACGCCCTCGTCGACGCCCTCGCGGACCGCGGCATCACCGCGCACGGACGCAGCGGCATGAACGTGTGGATCCCGGTCCCCGACGAGACCGGTGCCGTCGCCCGCCTCCTGCACGCGGGCTGGGCGGTCGCCCCCGGCGCCCGCTTCCGGATCGGCGCGCCGCCCGGCATCCGGATCACCGTCTCCGGGCTCACCGAGGCCGAGACCGGCGCGCTGGCCGAGGCCGTCGCGGCGGCGGTGGCAGTGGCGCCGGGAGCCGTACGCGGCTACGCGTGAGCCCGCGCGGCGCCACCGCCACCACCGGCGCAGCAGTGGCAGTGGCAGTGGCAGCGACCGCTCCGGGACCGCCGCCACCGCCACGACTACGACCGCTCCCCGCGCCGCACCTGGGTCAGCGCCGCGCCCGCCAGCACGATCACCGCGCCCACCGGCGTCGACCACGTCAGCGACTCACCGAGCAGCAGCACACCGGCCGCCGTGGCGATGACGGGGATGAAGTAGGTGACCATCTGGGCGGTGGTCGGACCGACCTCGGCGACCAGCCCGTACTGGAGCAGGACGGCGAAGCCGGTGCCGAGGGCGCCCAGCGCGGCGACGGCCAGCAGCGGAGCGACCGGGAACGTGGCCGGCAGCGTGGTGAACAGCGGCGTGACGACGGCCAGTTGGACGGTGGCGAGCAGCAGCTGGGCGCCGGTCAGCGACAGGTGCGAGTGGGAGCAACCGGCGAGCGTACGGCGGACGTAGATCCAGCCGACCGGATAGCTGAGCGAGGCCAGCAGGGCCATCGCCGTGCCGCCGGCGTCGAGACCGGCGAAACCCTGCCAGGCGCCGAGCACGGTGAGGACGCCGAGGAAGCCGAGACCGAGCCCGGCGACCCGCACCCGGGTCGGGCGGTCCTCGGAGAGCGCGACCAGCGAGAGGGCCATGCCCCACAGCGGTGAGGTGGCGTTGCAGATGCCGGCGAGCGTGGACGGGATCGTCAGCTCGGCGTAGGCGAAGAGCGAGAACGGCAGCGCGTTCAGCAGGAAGGCGGCCACCGTGAGGTGGGCCCAGGTGCGGGCGCCCCGCGGCAGCCGCTCCCGCCTCACGGCCATCGCCGCCGCCAGCACCGCCGTACCGAACGCCAGCCGCCCGAGCGTGACCTGGAACGGCGCGTAGCGCTCGGTGCCCACCTTGATGAGCAGGAAGCTGAAGCCCCAGATCAGTGACAGCACGGCGAAGCGGACCCGCCAGTCGACGGTGCGGCGAGGGCGGGGGAGGGCGGCGGACGGGGTGCGGGTGGCGGAGGCGGCGGTGGTCATGGTGCCCACCTTGCCGGTGTGGATCTCGTAGCACAATCGAGAATTCACACGCGATATCTCGTAGCGCTGCTTAAGCGTCGGATCGTACGATCGCGGGATGCTGAACCTGGACCGACTGCGCACCCTGGACGCGCTCGCCCGCCACGGATCGGTGAGCGGCGCCGCCGAGGGACTGCACATCACGACCTCGGCCGTCTCCCAGCAACTGGCCAAGCTGGAGCGGGAGGTGGGGCAGCGGCTGCTCGTCCGGCACGGCCGCGGCGTCCGGCTCACCGACGCGGGCCGGCTGCTCGCCGAGCACGCCGCGCGGATCCTCACCCAGGTGGCCATCGCCCAGTCCGACCTGGAGGCCCAGCGCGGCCAGGTGGCCGGCGAACTGCGGCTGTCGGCGTTCCCCACCGCCGCGCGCGGCCTGTTCCCCACCGCGCTCGCCGCGCTGCGCGCCGAACACCCGGCGCTGCGGCTGCGCTCGTGCGAACTGGAACCCGAGCGCGGCATCCGCGGGGTGGTCCGCGGCGATCTCGACCTCGCGGTCGTCCTCGACTGGTACAACAAGCCGATGCCGCTGCCCGACGGCCTGGTCAAGGCGGCGATCCTGGACGATCCCGCCGACGTGGCCCTGCCGGTCGGCCATCGGCTCGCCGGGCGGGACGAGGTGGACCTCGCGGAGTTCGCCGGTGACGAGTGGATCACCTGGGGCGAGGGCGAGTTCTGCCACGAGTGGCTGATGTTCACCCTGCGCTCCAAGGGCATCGAGCCGATCATCGGCCACCGCGCCGCCGAGACGCACACCCAGCTGGGGCTGGTCGCTGCCGGGCTCGGGGTGTGCGTGGTGCCGCTGCTGGGCCGCCACCCGCTGCCGCCCGGGGTCGTCGCCCTGCCGCTGAGGCAGCGGGTGCGGCGCCACGTCTACGTCGTCTGGCGCGCCGACGCCGACCGCCGGCCGTCGATCCGGGCGGCGGTACGGGCGCTGCGGGCGGCGGGGGAGCGGGTCGGCACGGAGGTGGCGCCCGCGGCGCCCGGGGTCACGTCAGCTTGATCTCCTCGCCCTCCACGGTGATCCCGGCCGGCGGCAGGGGCTTGGTCGCCGGACCCTTCTTGACGCTGCCGTCGGTGGCCGAGAAGTGGCTGTCGTGACAAGGGCAGATGATCAGTCCGTCCCGGATGTCCTTCACCGCGCACCCCTGGTGGGTGCACTTCGAGGAGAACGCCTTGAAGTCGCCCGCCGTCGGCTGGGTGACCACCACGCCCGCGTCGGCGAACACCTTGCCGCCGCCCTCGGGGATCTCGGAGGTCGCGCCCAGCACGCTGCCGGACGAGGCATCTGCGCCGCCCCCGTCCCCGTCGCCGGCACCCGACCCGCACGCGGCCAGCGCGGCGGTGAGACCCGCCGCTCCGGCCGCCGCCATGACGGTGCGACGGGCCGGGCCCGACCCGGGGTGAAGCGATTCCGTGGCCATGCTGAGGTTTCCTTCCGCTGACTGCGCGTGCTGTCGGTCTGTTCGTGCTGTGGTCTGCTCGAGCCGTCGGTCTGCTCTTGCTGGGGTGTACTCGTGCTGTGGTGCGCTCTTGCCGGGGTGTACTCGTGCTGTGGTGCGCCGTCTGGTGTCCACCAGTACGGCCGGCGCGCGGCTCCGGTTCAGCCGCCGCGCGGTTCTTCACCCGATAGGGGCGCCGCCCGCTCCGGTCCGCAGCGAACCGCCCCGGTCGGGTGCCGCCCGACGCCCCAGTAACCTGGGGCGATGCTCAAGGAAGTCATCGCGACCCGTTACATCACGCCGCTGCGTGAGGGCGGCTCGCTGCCGGGACTCGTCGAGGCCGACGACTTCGGGACGTACGTCCTCAAGTTCACCGGAGCGGGGCAGGGACGCAAGACCCTGGTCGCGGAAGTGGTGTGCGGGGAACTCGCCCGCCGCCTCGGCCTGCGCACCCCCCGGCTGGTCACCGTCGACCTCGATCCCGACCTCGGGCTCGGCGAGCCCGACCAGCAGGTGCAGGAGCTGCTGAAGTCCAGCGGCGGCACCAACCTCGGCATGGACTTCCTCTCCGGCGCGCTCGGCTTCGACCCGCTCGCCTTCCCGGTCGGCCCCGAGGAAGCCGGGCGGATCGTCTGGTTCGACGCACTGGTGAACAACGTCGACCGCTCCTGGCGCAACCCCAACCTGCTGATGTGGCGGGGCGAACTGTGGCTCATCGACCACGGCGCCACCATGATCTGGCACCACAACTGGCCGTCCGCGCAGATCTCCGCCGCCCGCCCCTACGACGCCTCCGACCACGCCCTGCGGACCTTCGCCCCGGACGTCCGGGCCGCCGCCGCGGACCTCGCGCCGCGCGTCACCGAGGAACTGCTCGCCGAGGTCACGGCCCAGATCCCGGACGCCTGGCTGGCGGACGAGCCCGGCTTCGACTCGCCGGACGACCTGAGAAGGGCGTACGCCAGGCCGCTGCTCGAGCGCGCCGCCGTCGTCCACGACCGCGTCACCGGAATCGAGGGAACCACGTGACCGAGCGCCACATCATCCGGGCCGGCCGGCGCGACGACCGGGAAGTTTTCGAGTACGCGCTGCTGCGGGTCGTCCCGCGCGTCGAGCGCGGCGAGTGCATCAACGCGGGCGTGCTCGTCTACTGCCGCGCCAAGGGCTACGTCGGCGCCCGCACCCACCTCGACGAGGCGCGGCTGCTGGCCCTCGACCCGCGGGCCGACGTGGCCGGGGTGCGGGCCGCGCTGCGCGCCGTCGAGAGCGTGTGCGGCGGCGGCGAGGCGGCGGGCCAGGCCGCGGGCGACGACCCGGGGCGCCGCTTCCGCTGGCTGATCGCCCCCCGCTCGACGATCGTCCAGCCCGGACCGGTGCACACGGGGCTCACCACGGATCCGGCCGCGGAGGCGGAGCGGTTGCTGGAGCTGCTGGTGCGGTGAGGGGCCCGCGGGCGGGCCGGGCGTGTGGCCGCGCCGGGGGCGCCTGCGAGGGGCGGGCGGCCGCTGAAGGCCCGGCCAGGTCAGTTTCTGCGGCGCCGGACCACGTAGGCGGTGGTGAGCGCGGCGCCCGCGACGAAGGCCGCGCCGACGGCCAGGTCCCAGGTGCCCGGACCGGTCTGCGACGCACCGCCCAGCCCGCCCCGCACGCCGCGCGGCGTCTGCGTGGCGGTGGCCACCGGAGCGGCCGGCGTGGTCACGGGGGCCGGGGCGAGGGAGGTCGCCGTGACGGCGGGGGTCGCGGTCCGCCGGGGCGCGAAGGTGGAGGAGGTGAGGCCACCGCCGCGGCGCGGCAGCACCTCGCAGGCGACGCCGTCGTCGGCGCCCTGGTCCTCGTCCAGACCGTGCGGGTCGCGGGGATCGGAGTCGTAGACGCTCTGCGCGTCCTCCTGGTAGGCGAAGTGACGGCAGTCGAGGTCGTCCTGGGCGTGGGCGGGGCCTGCCAGCGGCATGGTCGCGGCGATCGCGAGGACTATGCCGGCGGCGCCGGTGTGACGGCGCATGGAGCGCCTCCTTTCCGGGCACGGATGGCTCGGCCTCCGACGCTAGGTGCCGTGCTGCCGGCGGGCGCGCGGCAGTAGGCCGAACGGATGTCCCCGGGCCGGACCGCCGGGTGATGGATCACACGCGCCCGTGGGGCGTTGACACCGCGTGCCAGGGCTTCTAGCGTCACGTCTGCTGAAGGTACTAAGCGGTCGCTCACTGGATGGGCGTACCGCGGGAGCCGCATCCCTAGGGCGAGGAGAAGCAGCAATGTCCACCACTGAGCAGCGGGTCGCGGTCGTCACCGGCGCCGCGCGCGGCATCGGCGCCGCCACCGCCGTACGACTGGCCGCCGAGGGCCGCGCGGTCGCCGTGATCGACCTCGACGAGGCCGCCTGCAAGGACACCGTGGAGAAGATCACCGCGGCGGGCGGCAAGGCGATCGCGGTCGGCTGTGACGTCTCGGACGAGGCGCAGGTCGAGGCGGCCGTCGCGCGGATCGCCGACGAGCTGGGCGCCCCGACGATCCTCGTCAACAACGCGGGTGTGCTCCGCGACAACCTGCTGTTCAAGATGAGCGTCTCCGACTGGGACACCGTCATGAACGTGCACCTCAAGGGTTCGTTCCTGATGACCCGGGCGGTCCAGAAGCACATGGTCGACGCCGGCTTCGGACGGATCGTCAATCTCTCCTCGTCCTCCGCGCTCGGCAACCGCGGCCAGGCCAACTACTCCGCCGCCAAGGCCGGTCTCCAGGGCTTCACCAAGACCCTCGCCAAGGAGCTGGGCAAGTTCGGCATCACCGCCAACGCCGTCGCCCCCGGCTTCATCGCCACCGACATGACCGCCGCCACCGCCGAGCGGGTCGGCATGGGCTTCGAGGACTTCAAGGCCGCCGCCGCCTCGATGATCCCCGTGCAGCGCGTCGGTGAGCCGGACGACATCGCCAACGCCGTCGCCTTCTTCACCGGCGAGGCGGCCGGCTTCGTCTCCGGCCAGGTGCTGTACGTTGCCGGCGGACCGCTCGACTAGGGAACACGAACCATGACTGAACTCTCGGGCAAGGTCGCGCTCATCACGGGCGCCAGCCGGGGCATCGGCTACGGCATCGCGGAAGCACTGGTCGCCCGCGGCGACCGGGTCTGCATCACCGGACGGGGCGAGGACGCCCTGAAGGAGGCCGTCGAGAAGCTCGGCGCCGACCGGGTGATCGGCGTGGCCGGCAAGGCCCACGACGAGGCCCACCAGGCGCGCGCCGTGGAGCGCACCATGGAGGCCTTCGGCCGGGTCGACTACCTGGTCAACAACGCCGGCACCAACCCGGTGTTCGGCCCGATCGCCGATCTCGACCTCGATGTCGCCCGCAAGGTCTTCGAGACCAACGTGGTCTCGGCGCTCGGCTTCGCCCAGCGCACCTGGCACGCCTGGCAGAAGGACAACGGCGGCGCGATCGTCAACATCGCCTCCGTCGCGGGCCTCGCGCCCTCGCCCTTCATCGGCGCCTACGGCATCAGCAAGGCCGCGATGATCAACCTGACGGTGCAGCTGGCGCACGAGTTCGCGCCCGGCGTCCGGGTCAACGCGATCGCCCCGGCCGTGGTCAAGACCAAGTTCGCCCAGGCTCTGTACGAGGGCCGCGAGGAGGAGGCGGCCGCGGCCTACCCGCTGAAGCGGCTCGGCGTGCCGTCCGACATCGGCGGCGCCGCCGCGTTCCTCACCTCCGAGCAGGCGGACTGGATCACCGGCCAGACCCTGGTCGTGGACGGCGGCGTCTTCCTGAACTCGGGTGTCGCCTGATCTGTCCGGTTGTCCGCTTGTCCGGCTGTCCGGCTGTCCGGCTGTGCGACCGCCGCGGTGGGCCGACCCCCGCGGCGGCCCGGCGTCCGGGGGCCCGACGCACGGGCGCCGCCTTCCGCGTCGATACGGTTTCGTGCCCCGCGCGTGACGCGATCGATGTTGACGAAACGGCGCCCGTGTCGGCGTGCCGGCACGGTCCGGGCCCTGACAACGTCGTCATGCAAAAGGTGATCGACTACCTTTCGCACGGACGGTCCACACGGCGTGTTGCTGCGGTAGTGTCTGCCGACATTTGGTATGGCAGATCGAGGAGCGTGCGCGTGTTCAACCGGAACCGATGCCTGCGGCAAGTGGCGGCGATCGCTTCCATATCCCTGGTGACCGGCTGCGGCCTGTTCTCCGACAGCGGGGAGGCCGACGAGAGCCCGATCGTCGTGGGGACCACCAGCGCGCCCACCACCCTGGATCCCGCCGCGTCCTGGGACGGCTCCTGGGAGCTGTTCCGGAACGTCTACCAGACGCTGCTCAGCTACCCCAACGGCTCGACCACGCCCCAGCCCGACGCCGCGGAGAGCTGCGAGTTCACCGACACCGCGAACCGGGTCTACCGCTGTGAGCTGCGTGAGGGGCTGAAGTTCTCCGACGGCAGCGCGCTCGACGCCAAGGCCGTCAAGCACTCGATCGACCGCATCCTGACCATCAAGGCGCCGTCCGGGCCCGCCGGGCTGCTGGGCAGCCTGAACCGGGTGCAGGCGCGCGGCGAGCGGGAGGTCGTCTTCCACCTGAAGACCTCCGACGCCACCTTCCCGTTCGTCCTCGCCACCCCGGCGATGTCCATCGTCCCGCCGGGCAGCTACCCGGCCGACGCGCTGCGCGAGGGCGACGACATCGTCGGCTCCGGGCCGTACAAGCTCCAGTCGTACCAGGAGAACGACCACGCGGAGCTGGTCACCAACGATCACTACGAGGGGTACGCCGAGCGCCGCAACGACGCGGTGACCATCCGGTACTTCCAGGACTCGAGCGCCATGGTGAAGGCCCTCAAGGCGCAGGAGATCGACCTGACCTACCGCGGTCTCGCCGCCGACGACATCGTCGACCTGCAGAGCAAGGACCCCGACGAGCCGCTGCAGCTGGTCGAGGGCGCCGGCATCGACATCAGCTACCTGGTGTTCAACCCCAGCGACCGGTGGGCCGGCAAGGCCGCCGTGCGCAGGGCCGTCGCGCAGCTCGTGGACCGGGCGACCATCGCCCACAAGATCTACAAGAACACCGTGGAGCCGCTGTACTCCATGGTCCCCAACGGCATCACCGGCCACTCCACCGGCTACTTCGACGACTACGGCGACCCCGACGCCGACAAGGCCCGCGCGATCCTCACCGAGGCGGGCATCACCGAGCCGGTCCCGCTCACGTTCTGGTACACCACCGACCGCTACGGCTCCGAGACCGCGGTGCTCTTCCAGGAGCTGAAGCGCCAGCTGGAGGCGTCCGGGCTGTTCGAGATCACCCTGAAGAGCCGGCCCTGGAAGACGTACGTCGAGGGCTACCAGAAGGGCGAGTACCCGGTGTTCGGGCGCGGCTGGTTCCCCGACTTCCCCGACGCCGACAACTACATCGCGCCGTTCGTCGGCAAGGAGAACGCCCTCGGTACGCCCTACCCGGCGCCCGAGATCACCGGTGACCTGCTGCCCCGCTCCCGCCGGGAGACCGACCGCGGGCAGGTGGAGCGGGAGTTCGAGGCGGCCCAGCAGATCCTCGTCGACGACGCGCGGCTGCTGCCGCTGTGGCAGGGCAAGCAGTACATCGCGGCCAGCGAGGAGATCTCCGGCGGCGAGCGGGCGCTCGACCCGTCGACGATCATGCTGATGTGGGAGCTGGACCGGAAGACCAGCTGGTGACGGCTCCCGCGCGGGGCGTTGTCAGTGGTCGCCTGTAGGTTCTGAGACCTACAGACCGGCAAGCGACCGCAGACCGTAAGGAAGTTGACGTGACCGACATCGCCATGCTGCCCGAGTCCTGGCGCGGGGTCCTGGGCGACGAACTCCAGAAGCCCTATTTCAAGGAGCTGACGGAGTTCGTCGAGGAGGAGCGGGCGAAGGGTCCCGTCTACCCGCCGCGGGAGGAGGTCTTCGCCGCGCTCGACGCCACGCCGTTCGAGCGGGTGAAGGTGCTCATCCTCGGCCAGGACCCGTACCACGGCGAGGGCCAGGGACACGGTCTGTGCTTCTCCGTCCGCCCCGGCGTGAAGACCCCGCCGTCGCTGCGGAACATCTACAAGGAGATGCAGGAGGAGCTGGGCCTGCCCGTCCCGGACAACGGCTACCTCATGCCGTGGGCCCGGCAGGGCGTGTTGCTGCTGAACGCGGTCCTCACGGTCCGCGCGGGCGAGGCCAACTCGCACAAGGGCAAGGGCTGGGAGAAGTTCACGGACGCGGTGATCCGCGCGGTGGCCGAGCGCCCGGACCCGGCGGTCTTCGTACTGTGGGGGAACTACGCCCAGAAGAAGCTGCCCCTGATCGACGAGACCCGGCACGTGGTGGTGAAGGGCGCCCACCCCTCCCCGCTGTCCGCGAAGAAGTTCTTCGGCTCGCGCCCCTTCACCCAGATCAACGAGGCCGTCGCCCGCCAGGGCCACGAGCCCATCGACTGGCGCATCCCCAACCTGGGCGCCTGACAGGTCCCGCCCGAGGGGCCGGCTCCGCTCCGCGCTCGCGGACGGGCCGGCCCTTCGCCGTTCGGGCGGCCGGTCCTTCGCGGTCGGGGGCGGGCCGGTCCTTCGACCGCTGGGGCGGTCGGTCCTTCGGCCTCGCGGTCGGCCGGCCCTTCGGCGCCGCGGCGGGCCGGCCTTGCGTCGTCGTGGGGGCGGAGCCCGCGGGTGTCCGGCCGTCGCGACGACGCGCGTGCGGTCCGTCCCGCCGTACCGGAGCCGCCTGGTCCGGAATGTCGGTGGGGGCGGTTAGCGTCGGGAGGGACGGGATCGACGGTGAGCGGGCGGAGGGGTGTGGTGATGGAGCGGCAGGAGCAGGCGGTGCCGGACGCGGTGATGGGCCGGATCGGGCAGGTCGTGATGCTGCATCACGCGGGGGACCGGGAAGAGGCGCGGCTGAGATTCCTCCAGCTCTGGGCGGAGATCGGGGAGCACGGGGATCCGCTGCACCGCTGCACGCTGGCGCACTACCTGGCCGACACCCAGGACGACCCCTCGGACGAGCTGGCCTGGGACCTGCGCGCCCTGACGGCCGCGGAGGAGCTGAGCGACGACCGCCTCGCCGCCCACCACGGCACGCTCGCCGTGCGGGCCCTCTACCCCTCCCTCCACCTCAACCTGGCCGCCGACTACGTCAAGCTCGGCCACCACGACGCCGCCCGCACCCACCTGCGCCGCGCCCGCGGCGCGGTCGACGCCCTCGCCGACGACAGCTACGGCGACGGGGTGCGGGCGGCGATCGGCCGGCTGGAGCTGACCCTCGCCGACGCCGGCCCGGAGACCGAGCCTCCGGGCGGCGGACCGTGGGGGCCGCCGCCGCAGCACCGGCCCTGAGCCGGGGCGGCGCACGGGCGGCTGGGGCGGGAGCCCTTTCGTTCAGCGGCCGTACGTGTTGTCGCAGATCGTCGACTCCGGGCTGCCCGGCTGCCAGCCGCCGTACGTGCGGCCGAGGGCGCAGACGTGCGCCGGACCCTGCGGGATGTGCTTGCCGAGGTCCGGGACGGCCGGGACGTTCGTCCGGGGCGGCTTCGCGGTGCGGGGCTCCCGGTGCTGCGGGTGGTGCGGGTGCTGGGGCCGCTGCCGTTCGGGCCGGGGCCCGGTCCGGGGTGCGGCGGTCGGCGCGGTCGGCGCGGAGGCGGTCGCGGGTGCCGTGGGGGAGTGCTGCTCGGCGGCGGAGGTGGTCCGGCGCGGGGACGGCCCGACGCGGTCCAGGGCTTCCCGGGCCGGCGCCTGCACGACCTGCGGTGCGGCCCGTCCGCTCGGTTCCGCCGCCGGTGGTGGGGACGGCGCGGCCGACGGTCCGGGCGCGGGCGTCCGGACCGTCGTACAGCCGGAGAGGGCCGACACGGCCACGGTGACCAGGAGGGCTGCGGTGGTCGTCGTTCGATGCACCCTCGCCACAATGGCGGGTCCGGCGTGTCCGGGACACGAGGGGGAAGCGGTCGTTACGCCGTAGAGGTGATCTCCGAACCCGTGCGGGGGGTTCCCGTGTCGTGGGGCTGACGTCCGGCCCGGCCTCCGCTCAGACGCCCAGCATCGCGCCCAGCAGTTCCCGCAGCCCCGCCCGTACCTCGTCCAGGGAGGGGACCCGGTCGTTGAACGAGCCCGCCGCGCAGGAGAACATCAGCCCGTCCGCCCAGGCGACCAGGGACAGGACGTGCCGCTCGGGGGAGGTGGACCCCATCGCCGTGACGAGCGCCGAGAGCTGGTCGCGGAACCGGGCGCCCGTCGCGTCGTAGGAGGCGCGCAGTCCGGGGCGGCGGGTGGCCTCCAGGGCGAGTTCGTAGCGGGCGATCAGCAGGTCGCGGTGGTCGGTCAGGGAGCGGTGCACCGCCAGGGACAGCCCGTCCACGACGGAGTCGAGTCCGCCTCGCGGGTCCGGCATCTCGTTCAGGGCGAGGATCCGCGCCTCCCGGTCCGCGTGCCGGCGCACCGCCAGCTCCAGCAGCGCCTGCCGGGTGCGCGCCACGTTCGACGTCGAACCCTGCGGCAGTCCGGCCGCCTCGTCGACCGCCCGGTGGGTCAGTCCGCGCATCCCGCGCTCGGCGAGCAGGGCGAGGGCGGTGTCGGCGACGAGGTCGGCACGTGAGCGGGCGTCCCGGGCGGTGTGTACGGACATGGCGATCAATCTACCGCCCCGCTTCCTCATCTCACTACGGCCGTAGTACAGTCGGACCGAGTCGGGCACTACACATGTAGTCACAAGGAGGAGCCATGGCACAGCCCGCGCGCGCCGTCGTCATCGGCGGTGGCATCGGCGGCCTCACCGCGGCCGTGGCCCTGCACCGCGGCGGCCACGCCGTCACCGTCCTGGAACGGGCCCACTCGCTGGAGCCCGTCGGCGCCGCCATCTCCCTGGCGCCCAACGCCCTGCGCGCACTGGACGTCATCGGCCTCGGTGACACCGTCCGCGACCTGTCCGCCTGGCAGGGCGACGGCGGACTGCGCACCCCGTCCGGCCGCTGGCTCTCCCGCTCCAGTGCCGCCGCGGCCGAGCGGCGCTTCGGCGGCCCCCTGGTGCTCCTGCACCGCGCCACCCTCATCGACCATCTCGCGGCGCTGCTCCCCGAGGGCGTGATCCGCACGGCCTGCCCGGCCGGGCTCGCCGACCCCGGCGACGCCCACCGCCCCGCCCGCGTCACCACCCCCGACGGCGAGCTGGAGGCCGACCTGGTGGTGGCCGCCGACGGCGTCCGCTCCGCCGTACGCGGCGCCCTCTTCCCCGAGCACCCCGGCCCCGCCTACTCCGGCTTCACCACCTGGCGCGTCGTCATCCCGGTGCCCGGCGTGCGGTTCGCGTCCCACGAGACCTGGGGCCGCGGCCGCATCTGGGGCACGCATCCCCTCAAGGACGGCCGGGTGTACGCGTACGCCGCCGCCGTCACCCCCGCCGGCGGAGGCGCCGCCGACGAGCGGGCCGACCTCCTGCGCCGCTACGGCGACTGGCACGACCCGATCCCGGCCGTCCTCGCCGCCGCCCGCCCCGAGGACGTCCTGCGCCACGACGTGTACCACCTCGCCGAGCCGCTGCCCGCCTACCACCGCGGCCGGGTCGCCCTCCTCGGCGACGCCGCCCACGCCATGCCGCCCACCCTCGGCCAGGGCGGCAACCAGGCCGTCGAGGACGCCGTCGTCCTCGCCCACCACGCCCGGGACCTGCCCGCCTACACCGCCGCCCGCCTGCCCCGGACGACGGCGATCGCCCGCCAGGCCGTCAGGATCGCCCGGCTCAACATGACCGGCAGCCGCGCGCTCGCCGCCGTACGGAACACCGCGCTCGCCACCCTCTCCCTGGCCGCCCCCGCGCTCGTCCTGCGCGGCTTCGACGGGATCGCCGACTGGCGGCCTCCGCAGCCCCCGTATGCTTCCACCGGAACCAACGGGGCGGACGCGGGCACCGCGGCAGGGGAGCAGACGTGAAGGTCGGTTGCATCGGGCTCGGAGACATCGCGCAGAAGGCGTACCTGCCGGTGCTCGGGTTCCTGCCCGGGGTCGAACTGCACCTCCAGACCCGTACGCCCGCCACCCTCGACCGGGTCGCCGACAGCTTGCACCTGCCCGCCCGGCAGCGCCACGCCGACCTCGACGCGCTCCTCGCCCAGGGCCTCGACGCGGCCTTTGTGCACGCGCCCACCGCCGTCCACCCGGAGATCGTCACCCGGCTGCTGGAGGCGGGCGTACCGACGTACGTCGACAAGCCGCTCGCCTACCGACTGGCCGACTCCGAACGGCTCGTCGCGCTCGCCGAGGAGCGCGGGGTGAGCCTCGCCGTCGGCTTCAACCGCCGGCACGCGCCCGCCTACGCGCAGTGCGCGGACCATCCGCGCGAGCTGATCCTCATGCAGAAGAACCGCGTCGGGCTGCCGGAAGAGCCGCGGTCGATGATCCTCGACGACTTCATCCACGTCGTGGACACCCTGCGCTTCCTGGTGCCGGGGCCGGTCGACGACGTCACCGTGCGGTTCAGGGCCGAAGCCGGACTGCTCCACCACGTGGTGCTCCAGCTCGCCGGGGACGGCTTCACCGCGCTCGGCGTGATGAACCGGCTCAGCGGCTCCAACGAGGAGATCCTCGAGGTGTCCGGGCAGGACACCAAGCGGCAGGTGACCAACCTCGCCGAGGTGATCGACCACAAGGGGCAGCCGACCGTGCGGCGGCGCGGCGACTGGGTGCCGGTCGCCCGGCAGCGCGGCATCGAGCAGGCCGTCCTCGCCTTCCTCGACGCCGTCCGCGCGGGCAGGGTGCTCAGCGCCCGGGACGCGCTGGCGACGCACGAACTGTGCGAGCGGGTGGTACGCGCGGTGCAGGAGCGCTCCGGCCCGGCCGTCTGACCGCCCCCTCGGCGACCGCCCACCCCGTCAGCACCAGCAGCGCCCCGTACACCGGCCAGGCGCCGAAGCGGGCGTACGGCGTCGTCCCGGCGGCCAGCGGCACCGCGTAGACCTCGGCGGTGCTCTCGTCCGTGCCCAGCCAGGAGCCGATCCGCTGCCCCTCGGGACCGTGCACCGCGGAGATCCCGGTCAGCGTCGCGTGCACCATCGGGCGGCCGGTCTCCGCGGCGCGCAGCGCGGCCAGCGACCCGTGCTGCGCGGGCGCCCAGCTCTGCTGGAAGGTCGAGGTCGCCGACTGGGCGATCAGCACGTCCGCCCCGGAGCGGGCGAGGCTGCGGCTCATGTCGGGGAACGCCGACTCGAAGCACACCATCGGCCCCACCCGCAGACCGCCGCCGACGTCCATCACCACCTGCCGGGTGCCGCGCCGCCGGTCCTCGCCGGCCGCCTCGCCGACCGACGTGGCCCAGCCGAGCAGCGACCGCGCGGGGATGTACTCACCGAACGGCACCAGCCGCATCTTGTCGTACCGGTCGCCGGTCACCCCGCCGGGACCGACCAGGACCGAACTCTTGTAGATGCCGGGCCGGTCCGAGCGCCGGGCGTCTACGTTGACCAGAACCGGCGTGTCCGTCAGACGGGCGAGGTCCGCCAGCCGCCGCGCCAGGTCGCGCCGGGTCGTCAGATCGAAGCCGACGCTGCTCTCGCCCCACACGATCAGATCCAGGTCCTGGCCGGCCAGCTGCCGGGTCAGCCGCTCCTGCCGGTCGAACCGCTTGCCGGGGCCGTCGATCACCCCCGGCTGCACGACCGCGATCCGCACCTCGCCGCGCACCTCCGGGCGCGGCGCCCACGACCAGGCCGTCGCCGTGACCGCCGCCGCGGCCAGCAGCCCGGCCACCGCCGGCACCCGTGCGGCACGCACCGCGATCAGCACCGCGACGGCCGTGTTGACGGCCACCACCAGGAAGCTCAGCAGCCACACCCCGCCCACCGAGGCCAGCCGCAGCGCCGGTTCCACGCGCCACTGACTGGCGCCCAGCATCCCCCAGGGGCCCCCGAGTCCCTGCCAGGAGCGCACCAGCTCCACCGCCAGCCAGGCCGACGGCAGCACGGCCAGGGCGGCCGCGACCCGGCCCGGCGTGGGAGCGCCGCCCAGGAAGCGGCGCACCAGCCATCCCCACGGCGCCCACAGCGCGCCGAGCAGCGCCGCGATGACGAACGTGAACACATGCAGGTTCGGCAGCAGCCAGTGGTGCACCGCCAGCATGAACCCGCACCCGCCCCACCAGCCGTCGTGCAGCGCCCGCCGGCCGGTCGGCGCGGTCCGGGCCAGCAGGATCCACGGCACCAGCGCGACAAGGCCCAACCACCACAGGGACGGGCCGGGAAACGCGAACACCGGCAGCGCGCCCGCCGCCGCGGCGAGGACGGAACGCCGCCACGGGGAGACGAGCCACTGACCGAACGTCTTCATACGGCGCCTCCCTGCTCGTGGGTCCAGTGTGCGCGCTGCGGACGATCTAGGTACAGAGGGCACCGGCTCAGCTGGTCCCCGCCGCCCGTTCGCGCCCCGGGGACCGGCGCCACTTCTCCCGCGCGATCACCTCGCGCAGCCGCCACCCGTCGACCGTGCGCAGCAGACCGAAGGAGTACCGGCCGCCGCAGAACAGCTCGGCCGGCCCGGACGCGCCGCCGGGGGCGGCCGAGCCCAGCGGAGTGACGTAGTCGGCCTGCACGCGCGCCGTGTCGCCCGTGTCGCGCTCCAGGATCCCGAACCGCACCCGGCGGTTGACGATCAGATGCTGCCGCTCCGGAAACGCCCCCAGGCTCTCGGCGAGCCAGGCGGCGACCGTCCGCGCCTCGCCCTCGATCCCGCCGGCCGAGCGGTAGTCCGCCCGGCCGTCCGGGGTGAACAGTTCTCGGTACGCCTGCCAGTCGCCGTCGTCCACGGCCACGGCGTAGTCGGTGATCAGTCCGTCCACCGCCAGCCGGTCCATCACGGTCGCGAGCTCCGCGCGCTGCGTCATCGGCTCAGTGTTGGCCACGGGACCGGTCCCGCCAAGAGGGCATGCGGGCAGCGATATCCGGTGGCTCCGAGCGGGTGGCGTGGGGCAGGGTGAGCGGCGTGAACGATCAGTACGACGAACGGCCGGATCCGGAGCCCCGGTTCCGGGTCCGCGCCCGGCACACCGACACCACGCTCACCGTCTACCAGGCCTATCGCCCGGAGATCGGACGGGTCGCCGCCCGCACCGGCCGCTTCCCGGCCACCTGGAAGCGCGACCGGATGACCTGGATCAATCCGTCCTTCCTGTGGATGATGTACCGCTGCGGCTGGGGCACGAAGGAGAACCAGGAGACCGTCCTCGCCGTCGAGATCACCCGTGAGGGCTTCCTGTGGGCGCTGCGGCACGCCTGCCTCCCCCACTACGTCCCGGAACTCCACCCCGACCGGGCCGCCTGGCAGCGGCAGCTGCGGCGGGCGCCCGCGCGCGTGCAGTGGGACCCCGAACGCTACCTGCGCTTCACCGCCCTGCCGCACCGGTCGCTGCAGCTGGGACTCGCGGGCGAGGCCGCGGCGCGGTACGCGGACGAGTGGATCGTCGGCATCGAGGACGTGACCCCGCTCGCCACGGAGATCCACGGCCTGGTCCGCGCCGGGAAGCCGGACCGGGCGGCCAGACTGCTGCCCGTGGAGCGGCCGTATCCGCTGGACGACGAGGTGCTGGCGCATCTGCGGGCGTAGGCCGGACGGAGCAGGCCGGAACGACGGGGTGCCCGCGCAGGTGCGGGTCTCGCCGGGACGACGGGGCGCCGGCCCGCCCGCGGGCCTGGCCGGCACCACGGTGTCACGCCGCTTCGATCATCTCGCCCCGCATGGCGGCGGCCCATTCGACCACCAGCAGCTCGTACTCCTCGCGCTCCTGAGCCGACAGGGTGCCGCCCGCGCGCAACCACAGCGCGCGGATCTGTTCATTCACCTCGGCCGCAGAGCGCACGGAACCAGGGGCACCGGAAACTGGGGACATGCGGGCAAGCCTAGGCGGTAGCACTGACACTGCGCTACCGCACGGCTACTCGATCCGTATGGAGTCCGTCACGAGCGTGGGTCGCGCCGGCTCTCGCGTCGCCGGGAGTCAGCCGGCCTGGGCTGTCGGCCGGAGCTCGTGGACGCTGCCCGTCAGGGTGCCGTCCTGCTGTTCGTAGTGGGAGAGGGCGAGGCCGAGGCCGAAGAAGGTGGGGGCCCATTCGCCGACGAAGATGCCCCACCGGTCGGCTCGGGCGACGCCGGTGCCGGGTTCGGCGTTCAGGCTGGCGGCCCAGGCGACGACGGTGAGGCCGATGGAGGCGAAGGCGGCCATGTAGGCGTGTTCGCTGCGGACGCCCAAGTCGTGCATCTTTTTGATGATCATCAGATGGTCTCCGTTCTGTGGGGGGTCGTGTTCGGAGTAACCATCGAGATGCGCCGTATTCGCCCTTTATGTGCATTTTGCCGCTGCGTCATGTCTCGGACGCGCCCTCTGTGTCCACTCATGCGAGAAGGCCCTTGCGGAGCGATGCCGCCGGGGCCTTTCGGCGTCTCCGCCGGGAGCGCGGGAGACAAATGGGAGACGACTGGGGGACGAGTGGCAGACGATCGGGGAAAGGGACGCCGATCAGTGGGCCGATTCGCCCGCGTGCGGACTGATCACACCCATCATGACCAGCACGATCAGCACCACACCGAGCACCAGCCGGTACCAGACGAACGGCATGAAGCTCTTGGTGGAGATAAACTTCATGAACCACGCGATGACCGCGTATCCGGTGCCGAACGCGATGATCGTCGCGAAGATCGTCGGCCCCCACGAGACGTGCCCGCCCTCCATCGCGTCCTTGAGTTCGAACAGGCCGGAGGCCAGCACCGCGGGGATGGCGAGCAGGAAGGAGTAGCGGGCCGCGGCCTCGCGCTGGTAGCCCATGAACAGGCCGCCGCTGATGGTCGCGCCGGAGCGGGAGACGCCCGGGATGAGGGCGGCGGCCTGGCACAGGCCGAAGATCAGGCCGTCCCGCACGCCGAGGTCCTGCAAGCCCTTGCGCTGCTTGACCGCGCGGTGCCGGCCGCCGGTCTCGTCGCGGGCCGCCAGCCGGTCGGCGATGCCGATGATCACGCCGACCACGATCAGCATCGTCGCGGTGAGCCGCAGATCGCGGAACGGGCCCTCGATCTGGTCCTTGAGCGTCACGCCGAGCACGCCGATCGGGATGGACCCGACGATCACCAGCCAGCCCATCTGGGCGTCGTGGTCCTTGCGCCATGCCTTGTCGTACAGGGAGCGCGACCACGCGGCGAGGATCCGGCCGATGTCCTGGCGGAAGTAGATCAGCACGGCGGTCTCCGTGCCGATCTGGGTGATCGCCGTGAAGGCGGCACCCGGGTCGTCCCAGCCCGAGAAGGCTGCGGTCAGCCGCAGGTGGGCGCTGGAGGACACGGGGAGGAACTCGGTCAGCCCCTGGACGAGTCCGAGGATGAGTGATTCGAACCAAGACATGGAAGTTAAGGAGTCCAAGTGCCGATCGTGGAACGGACGACGGACACGTCCTTGCCTCCGCGCGCGGTGAAGACGGGCACACCGGGCCCGCGCGCGCGGTGATCAGGTGTGTCGAGGGGCAGCGTAGCGTCCCGGGGTGAAGAGGCCGACACAGGGGCTTCACAGCGGGCCGGCGGCCGTCGGGCCGTGAGCGCTCCGGTGATCCGCTCCGGGTGTTGACCGGCCGGTGCGCGGGCACCTACGTTGCCGGGCGAGGGAAAGCGCTTGCTACGACAGGTGCTCTCCTGGCTCGCCACCCCGGAGGAGTGCTGATCAGATCCATGTCCACGTCCGCTTCCCTCGCCGGCCGCCCGGTCCGCCCGGTCCGTGCTGCCGTCATCGGCACCGGTGCCATCGCCCGCGGCCACCATCTGCCCGCCCTCGCCCGGCTCGCCGAGGAGGGCGAGACGGAGGTGGTCGCGGCGGTCGACATCGACGCGGCGGCCGTCGAGGCGTTCTGTGCGCAGGGCGGGATCCCGCACCCGTACACCGACCTGGAGCGGATGCTCCGCGAGCAGCGCCCCGATCTCGTCTGCGTCTGCACCCCGCCGACCCTGCACCGCGAGCAGACCGTGGCCGCGCTGCGCGCCGGGGCCTGGGTGTGGTGCGAGAAGCCGCCCGTGCCCTCGCTCGCCGACTTCGCCGCCGTCGAGGCGGAGGAGGGGACGGACGGCGGCCCGTACGCCGCGATCGTCTTCCAGCACCGCTTCGGGTCCGGCGCCGCCCACGTCCGCCGGCTGCTCGCCGAGGGCGCCGTCGGCCGGCCGCTGGTCGCGCACTGCCAGACCACCTGGTACCGCGACGGCGCCTACTACGCCGTGCCCTGGCGCGGGCGCTGGCGCTCGGAGGGCGGCGGTCCGGCGATGGGGCACGGCATCCACCAGATGGACCTGCTCCTCGACGTGCTCGGCCCGTGGCGCGAGGTGCGCGCCATGGCTGGGCGGCTGGTGCACGACGTGGAGACCGAGGACGTCTCCACCGCGCTGGTGCGGTTCGAGAGCGGGGCGCTGGCCACCGTCGTCAACAGCGTGCTCAGCCCCGACGAGGTCAGCCGGATTCGCCTCGACTGCGAGCGGGCCACCATCGAACTGACCCACCTGTACGGCTACAGCAACGCGTCCTGGCGCATCACGCCCGCGCCGGGCGTGCCCGAGGCGGAGGCCGCGGCCTGGCGGGACTTCGGGCCGGACGTGCCCAGCTCCCACCTCGCGCAGCTGCGGGAGCTGATCGCCAGCATGCGCGCGGGGGAGCGGCCGCGCAGCAGCGGCGCGGACGGACGCAAGAGCCTGGAACTGGTCACCGCGCTGTACAAGTCGGCGTTCACCGACACCACCGTGCGGCGGGGCGAGATCGGCCCCGGCGACCCCTACTACACCGAGCTGCACGGCGGCGCGCCCGGCTGGGCGCCCGGTGCCGACGGGCCCGCCGCCCGGCCCGCCGGACCGGCCGGCGGCGCCTTCGGCGAGGGCCGGGAGGTGGCCGTATGACCGCGCTGCGGGTCACCCACACGCACGGCGACCGCGTCACCGTCACCGAAGCCGACACCGGCGTCGAACTGCTCGCGTACGTCTACCGGCCGGAGGCGGCCTGGGAGGCCCCGAAGCCGTATCTGCACCCGCTGCGCACCCTGTCCGGTGCCGTCGTGACCGGCTACCGGCCCAACGACCACCGCTGGCACAAAGGCCTGCAGATGACGGCCTCGCACCTGTCCGGGGCGAACCTGTGGGGCGGCAACTCCTACGTCCACGGCAAGGGTTACGTGGCGCTGCCCGAGCGGGTCGGCTCGATGGCGCACGTGACGTTCGACGAGGTGAGCGCGGACGGCGGCCGGGTCGTCCTCGCGGAGCGGCTGACCTGGCATCCGCACAGCGGGGAGCTGTGGGCCGAGGAGCGGCGGCGGATCGAGGTGCACGACGTCGATCCGGCGGCCGGCTCGTGGGCGCTGACCTGGACGAGCGCCATCACCAACCGGCGCGGCGAACCGCTGCGGTTCGGCAGCCCGACCACCGCCGGGCGGGAGATGGCCGGCTACACCGGTCTGTTCTGGCGCGGCCCGCGCGCCTTCCGGGGCGGCCGCGTCACCGGCCCGGACGGCGAGGGGCCCGGTCTGATGGGCCGGCAGGCGCCCTGGCTCGCCTACACCGGGGAGCACGACGGCGCGGACGGCCACGCCACGCTGGTCTTCGCGCACGCCCCGGAGAACGACCACGCGGGGACGCGCGGAGCCCACCCCGCCCACTGGTTCGTACGCAACGACCCGTTCGCGGCCGTCGCGCCGTCCTGGGCGTTCTTCGACGAGTTGGAGCTGGCGCCCGGCGACACCCTCAGTCGTCGCTACCGGGTCGTGGTGGCCGACGGGGCGTGGGGACGGGAGGAGATCGCCGCGTACCTGGAGGCGCACCCGTGGTGAGCGCGGGTGCCTTCCAGGGGCTGCCCGGCGGGGTCGCCGTCTCCGGCTTCTCGGTGTACGACTGGCCGGCCGCGGACGGGGTGTGCGGGAGCACGCCCCAGCTGCACCTGGTCTGTACGGAGGGGTACGCCGTGACCGGCGGACACGGGGCCGTGCAGACGCTCACCGTCTCCGGGTAAGAGGTCACGCCGCCCGCGCCGGGAACGGTCGCCTGGTTCACGCCGGGCACCGTCCACCGGCTCGTCAACGACGGTGGCTTGCGCATCACCGTCCTCCTGCGGAACAGCGGTCTGCCCGAGGCGGGGGGACGCGGTGCTCACCCTGCCGCCGCGCCACCTGGCCGACCCCGAGACGTACGCCGCCGCGACCGCGATCCCGGCCGGAGCGCCGGAGGCCGAACAGGAGCGGATCGCCCGTGCCCGGCGCGACCTGGCAGCGGAGGGCTGTCGCGCGCTCCGCGCGGGCGGCCACCAGGCGCCGGCCGACTTCCACCGGGCGGCCGCAGCGCTGGTACGGCCCCGGATCGCGCAATGGCGGGCCCGCCGGGAGCGCGGTGGGGCAGCCGCCGCGGCGGCCACCGGGGACCGGCTCGTCCGCCTCGAACAGGGCGACGCCTCCCACCTCGCCGACGCCGTCGTACGGGCGGAGCGGCCCTCCGCGCGGGGGCGGTTCGGGATGTGCGGGCGAATGGACGTCTACGGACAGGGGACGGCGGGGACCACCGGGTTCCCGGACCGCGCCTGATCCTCTTCGCGGCCGGCCGGGTCAGGCCGCCGTCGGGCCCGACACCGTCCAGCCCGGGGACTGGGGGTGCGGGGTCAGGTCCTGGTGGTGGACGGCCTCGCCGCAGGCCTGGCAGGTGACCACGGGGACCAGTTCGTGGCCGCAGACGTGCTCGTTGACCATGGGGCGGTCGCCGTCGGGGCGCAGGTGGCGGTTGCCCCATTCCATGAGCGTCAGCAGGACGGGGACCAGCTCCAGGCCGGCCTGGGTGGGCCGGTACTCGAAGCGCTGCGGGCGTTCGCTGTAGGCCCGCTTGGTGAGGACGCCCGCGTCCACGAGGCGGCGCAGCCGGGTGGCCAGGACGTCGCGCGGGGCGCCGATGTTGCGCACCAGCTGGTCGAAGCGGCCGTTGCCGAGACACACCTCCCGCACGACGAGCAGGGAGTACTTCTCGCCGACGAGCGTCAGGGCGTCGGCGATCGAGCAGGGACGCGGGTCTTTGCGAGCGGCCATGAGGAGAAGTCTAGGGGAGGGTTTGATTTTCCAACCTACCCGGCTATGGTGAGTCCAGATTTCCTACTCACTGGTAATCGAGCCGGTGGGCGGCCGGCGCGCGCCGCCGGTCATCGCCACGGCGGCCAAGGAGGCCCGCACCATGCGTGACGCAGTCATCGTCGAAGCCGTTCGCACCCCCATGGGCAAGGGCAAGCCGACCGGCGCCCTCGCGCACGTCCACCCCGTCGAACTCCTCGCCCACACCCTGCGCACCCTCGTCGAACGCTCCGGCGTCGACCCCGCGCTGATCGACGACGTCATCGGCGGCACCGTCGACCAGGTCGGCGAACAGGCCATGAACACCACCCGCTACGCCGTGCTGTCCGCGGGCTTCCCCGAGTCGGTCCCCGCGACCACCGTGGACCGCCAGTGCGGCTCCTCCCAGCAGGCCGTGCACTTCGCCGCCCAGGGCGTCATGTCCGGCGCGTACGACCTCGCCGTCGCCTGCGGCGTGGAGTCGATGAGCCGGGTGCCCATGTGGTCCAACGTGCCGCCCGGCGCGGACCCCTTCGGGCCCGGCGTCGCCGAGCGCTACCCCGACGGCCTGGTCCCGCAGGGCATCAGCGCCGAGCTGATCGCGGCCAAGTGGTCGCTGACCCGCGAGCAGATGGACACGTTCGCCGTCTCCTCGCACCACAAGGCGGCCGCCGCCTGGGACCAGGGCCTGTTCGACGCCGAGGTGGCGCCCCTGGACGGCGTCGCGCGCGACGAGTGCGTACGACCCTCCAGCACCCCCGAGATCCTGGCCGGTCTCAAGCCCGCCTACCACGACCCCGGCTTCGCCGAACGGTTCCCGCAGATCGAGTGGAACATCACCGCGGGCAACGCCAGCCCCATCAACGACGGCGCCTCGGCCGTGCTCGTCACGACCAGCGAGACCGCCGCCCGCCTCGGCCTGCGCCCCCTCGCCCGGCTGCACAGCTTCGCCGTCACCGGCTCCGACCCGCTGCTGATGCTCACCGGCGTCGTCCCGGCCACCGAGAAGGTGCTGCGCAGGGCCGGCCTGACCCTCGACGACATCGACCTGTTCGAAATCAACGAGGCGTTCGCGAGCGTGGTCCTCGCCTGGCAGCAGGAGACCGGCGCCGACCCGGCCAGGATCAACGTCCACGGCGGGGCCATCGCCCTCGGCCACCCGCTCGGCGCCAGCGGCACCCGGCTGACCACCACCCTCGTCCACGCCATGCGGGCCCGCGGCGCCCGCTACGCCCTGCAGACCATGTGCGAGGCGGGCGGCCTGGCCAACGCGATGATCCTCGAGAGGATCTGACGGACGGTCCTTTGAGGGCGTCGGGGTCCGGCGGCTCAGCGGCCCCGCAGGTGGTGGCGCTTGCGCCACGCCACCACCGCACCGCCCAGCGCGGGCAGCGCGATGCAGGCCATGGCGATCAGGAAGGCCGGCGACGTCGGCGCCGAGGCACGGGCGCCGGCCACGACGTACGCGGCGGTGTTCGGCACCGAACCGATCGCCGTCGCGAGCAGGAACGGCAGCCAGCCCATCCGGGACACCGCCGCGCAGTAGTTCGCCGCCGAGAACGGCACTCCGGGGAACAGCCGCACCGCCAGCATCGAGCGGAAGCCGTGCCGGCTCAGCTGACCGTCCACGGCCGTCAGCACCCGGCCCCGCAGCAGCGGGCGCAACGCGTCCTGCCCCAGCACCCGGCCCAGCCCGAAGGCCAGCCCCGCGCCGAGCACCGTGCCGCCCACCGCCGCGCCGAGCCCCAGCTGCGAACCGAACAGCGCGCCCGCCGCCAGGTTCAGCAGCGGCCGGGGCACGAACGCCACCGTGCACAGGCCGTACGCCACCGCGAACACCAGCGCCGCCGCGGCACCGGAGAGCTGCGGCGGCCAGCCGTGCGCGAGCAGCCGCTGCGGTTCGAACAGCAGCACACAGGACGCGGCACCGACGAGCAGCGCGACCAGCAGCGCGAAACGGGACCAGGGCGACAGCAGGACCCGCGCGCAGCGCGCGGGGAGACCGGCACGCGCGGGGACGGCGACGGCGAGTTCCGAGGGACCGGCCAGGACGGTGGCCCGGGGAGAGGCCGAGGCCGTGGCAGTGCCGCCAGAGCGGGTGGTGGCATCAAGCATCCGGTGACACTAACCGACATATGTGTGTGATCGCCGTATGGTTCGTCTCATGGGCGTCACAGGCACCGGAACGTCAGGCACCGGAACCTCGGGCACCGGCTCGGCCGGCCCCGGAACGTCAGGCACCGGAACGCCAGGAACGGGAGCAACCGGCGCCGGGCCGGCGGACATCCCGCACAGCGACCTCGCCGACACCCTGCTGCCACGGCTCACCGCCGTCTACGGCGCCGCCGCCGACCCCGCGCGGGCGGCGTCCATGCGCGCCTACATGAAGGACGTCGCCCCCTTCCTCGGCCTGCCCACGCCCGAGCGCCGCGCCCTGTCCCGCACGGTCCTCGCGGGCACGCCCCGCCCCGGCGAGGCCGACTGCGCGGCGGTGGCGCTGCGCTGCTGGCGGCTGCCGGAGCGCGAGTACCACTACTTCGCCGTCGACTACCTCCGCCGCCACGTGGGCCGCTGCTCCTCCGCCTTCCTGCCGGTGGCCCGGCGGCTGATCACCACGGTTTCCTGGTGGGACACGGTCGACCTGCTCGCCGTCCACGTCGTCGGCCCGCTGGTCGCCGCCGATCCCGCACTGGTGCGGCAGATGGACGCCTGGATCGCGGACGACGACCTGTGGGTCGCCCGCGCGGCCCTGCTCCACCAGCTCTCCTACAAGGACCGCACCGACGCCGACCGCCTCTTCGGCTACTGCCTGCGCCAGGCCTCCCACCCCGACTTCTTCGTCCGCAAGGCCATCGGCTGGACCCTGCGCGAGTACGCCAAGACCGACCCGGACGCCGTGCGCGCGTTCCTGGCCCGCGAGGGGCACCGGTTCGCGCCGCTGTCGGTGCGCGAGGCGCTGAAGCACCTGGGGCCGTGAGCCGGAAAACCATTCGACGCCGCGCGGGGCGTCGGCGATGATCGACGGCATGTTCCGGTACGCCTTCCTCCTCGCAGCATCCGCGGTCGCGGATGCGCCGAAGGCTGCCGTGCCCGTCTTCCTGGCCGCCGTCGACGGCGCCCGAAGCTGACCCTCCCCGAATCGTCCGGCGGACCCCGCAGGCGGAGGGTCGGCCAGTCCTCGGGGTCCCCCTCCGGCTTCGCGACGAAGCGGAGACTTCTTCGCACAGACTTCGAGGTACCGCCATGTCCAAGACGGCGTACGTCCGCACCAAACCGCATCTGAACATCGGCACCATGGGCCATGTCGACCACGGCAAGACCACCCTGACCGCCGCCATCACCAAGGTCCTCGCCGAGCGCGGCACCGGCACCTTCGTGCCGTTCGACCGCATCGACCGCGCCCCGGAGGAGGCCGCGCGCGGCATCACCATCAACATCGCGCACGTCGAGTACGAGACCGACACCCGGCACTACGCGCACGTCGACATGCCCGGCCACGCCGACTACGTCAAGAACATGGTCACCGGCGCGGCGCAGCTCGACGGGGCGATCCTCGTCGTCTCCGCGCTCGACGGGATCATGCCGCAGACCGCCGAGCACGTGCTGCTCGCCCGTCAAGTGGGCGTGAACCACGTGGTGGTGGCGCTGAACAAGGCCGACGGGGCCGACGAGGAGCTGGTGGAACTCGTCGAGCTGGAGGTCCGCGACCTGCTCACCGCGCACGGCTACGGCGGCGACGCCGTCCCCGTGGTCCGCGTCTCCGGTCTGCGGGCCCTGGAGGGCGACCCGCGGTGGACGGCGTCCATCGAGGCGCTGCTCGACGCGGTGGACACGTATGTGCCCATGCCGGAGCGGTACCTGGACGCGCCGTTCCTGCTGCCGGTGGAGAACGTGCTCACCATCACCGGCCGCGGCACCGTCGTCACCGGCGCCGTCGAGCGCGGCACGGTCCGCCTCGGCGACCGGGTCGAGGTGCTCGGCGCCGGCCTGGAGTCCGTCGTCACCGGCCTGGAGACCTTCGGCAAGCCCATGGAAGAGGCGCAGGCCGGGGACAACGTGGCGCTGCTGCTGCGCGGGGTGCCGCGCGACGCGGTCCGGCGCGGCCATGTCGTCGCGGCACCCGGCAGCGTCACCCCGAGCAGCCGCTTCACGGCCCAGGTGTACGTCCTCTCCGCCCGCGAGGGCGGCCGCACGACCCCGGTGACGACCGGGTACCGGCCGCAGTTCTACATCCGTACGGCGGACGTGGTCGGCGCCGTCGACCTCGGCGCCACGGCCGTCGCCCGCCCCGGTGACACCGTCACCCTGACGGTCGAACTGGGCCGCGACGTCCCCCTCGAGCCGGGCCTCGGCTTCGCCATCCGCGAGGGCGGCCGCACGGTGGGCGCGGGGACGGTGACGTCGGTCGGCTGAGGGGGCCGGACCGGGCTCTGCCCTCTCGGGGTCTCGATGGCCCCGAGAGGGCAGACGGGCGCCCCCTGACCCGGACCGGTCGGCCACGTCCGGGTACTTGTACCGGCGCACTCGGAGGAGGACGCTCGCGTACGGCACCGCAGCCGCCCGAGTCGCCCCGATTCATCTCTCGTGCGCCTGATCCGCGCCCTTGTGAGGGCTTTGGGCATCGCCGACCGTGGTGTACAGACGGGGGTCGCACAAGCCGGGACAGGGGGCGACATGGGGCACGGAGTCCGAGGGGCGGCGAGCCGGCTGCTGCTGGAGGCGGCAGTCGTGATGGAGCGGACGGTGGCGAGCAGGCGGGCCGCGGCCCGCTGGCATCGGCGCCGGAACACGGCGATGCGGGCCGCCGACCGCCTGGGCGTGCCGGTCGAGACGCTGGCGGCGCGGCTGGGTCTCTCGGAAGGGCGGGTACGGGAAGTACTCCGCGAAGGGAAGCCGCCCGCCCGGGAGGGAACTTCACAGGAGCGGGCGGCGAGGGGGACGGCCTCGCCGGGTCAGGCGTTGCCGCGGTCCGCCTCGGCTGGACCGGGATCAGCGGAGGAAGCGTCGGCGCAGGCGGCTCCCGGGCCGGCGGACGCCCCGGCGCAGGCCGCGTGAAGACGGGGCGGATCGGTGCGTTCTGTGGCGGCACAATGGTCGGGTGAACGAGTCCGTACCCGTCAGCCGGTCCGTCGAGCAGGGAACCGCCAAGCTGATGCCCGACGTGGACCGGGAGCGGGCCTGGCTGCTCACCGTGGACGGGGCACCGCAGTCGTACGTGGACCTCGACGAGCCCACGCATCTGGAGTTCGAGTACGCGCGTCGCCTCGGGCATGTGCTGGACACCGTCGCGGAGCCGGGGCTGCCGCTGGACGTGCTGCACCTCGGCGGCGGGGCGCTGACGCTGCCGCGCTATGTCGCGGCGACCCGGCCCGGCTCCCGGCAGGACGTCGTCGAGGCCGACCGGGCACTGCTCGACCTGGTCGTCGAGCAGCTGCCGCTCCCGGCCGGCGCCGGGATCGAGCTGCACGCGGGCGACGCCCGCGCCTGGCTGGCGGACGCCCCCGACGACAGCGCGGACGTGCTCGTGGCCGACGTCTTCGGCGGCTCACGCGTGCCCGCGCACCTGACCTCCCTGGCCTACGCCCGTGAGGCCGAGCGGGTGCTGCGCGCGGACGGCGTCTACCTGGCGAACCTCGCCGACGCCGCGCCGTTCGCCTTCCTCCGCTCCCAACTGGCGACCTTCGCCGAGCTGTTCGAGGAGCTGGTGCTCATCGCGGAACCGGCCGTGCTGCGCGGCCGCCGCTTCGGCAACGCGGTCCTCGTCGCCGCCCACCGGCCGGTGGACGTCGCCGCGCTGGCCCGGCTGACCGCCGCCGACGTCTTCCCCGCCCGGGTCGAGCACGGGCCCGCGCTGCGGGCGTTCACCGGGGACGCGGGTGTCGTGCGGGACGAGGACGCCGTACCGTCACCCGAGCCCCCCGACGGGGCGTTCGGCATCGGCTGACCCGCTGCCGGCGCCGGGCACGGTCACCGGGCCCTGGCCCGCGACCTCCTTGGTCCGGCGGCGCAGATGGCGCACGTCCGGGACGAGCAGCACCGCCGCCGTGACCACCACGACCAGCGTCGCGCACCCCCACAGCGCCTCGGAGCGCCCGAACGTCTGCTCCGCGGGCCCGGCCAGCGCCATCGCCAGCGGCATCAGCGCCACCGAGCCGAACCAGTCGTAGGCCGATATCCGGGACAGCTTGTCCTCCGGTATCTCCTGGTGCAGGGCGGTCATCCAGGAGACGCCGAAGATCTCCAGCGTCACCCCGGTCACGAACATCACCGCGCACAGCACCCCGGCCGGCACCGGCACGGCGAGCGCGGCGGACGGCAGGGCCAGCGGGAAGACGCACAGCGTGCCCGCCAGTAGCAGCCGGCGCGGCTTCCAGCGGGTCATCAGCAGCGCGCCGACGACCGTGCCCGCGCCGAAGAAACCGAGCGCCAGGCCCCAGGGCGCGGGGCCGCCGAGGTGGTCGCGGGCGACCAGCGGGCCGTAGACGGCGTCGGCGGCGCCGACCACCGCGTTGGCGATCGAGAACTGCACGACGATGCCCCACAGCCACGGCCGGCCGGCGAACTCCCGCCAGCCCTCGCGCAGATCGGCGAGCAGCCCGCCGCCCGGCGCACGCGGCGGGACATCGCCGACGTCGAGGAAGGAGCGCAGCGCGGCGGCGACGGCGAAGGCCGCCGCGTCCGCGGCGAGCACCCAGCCGGGCCCGATCGCGGCGACCATCGCGCCGCCCAGGGCCGCGCCGCCGAGCGCCGCGCCCTGCATGGCCATCCGGAACACCGCGAACGCCCGGCCGGCCTGCTCACCGCGCACGGAGGAGAGCAGCATGCCCTCGGCCGCCGGGCTGAAGAACGCCTGGCCGGTGCCGTTCAGCGCGGTCAGCAGCATCATCTGCCACAGCCGGGGCTCGCCGGTGAGGACGAGCAGGGCGAACAGGCCTTGCGAGACGCAGTTGAGGAGGTTCGCCGCGACCATCACCCGGTGGCGCGGCAGCCGGTCCGCGAGCGCGCCGCCGATGAGCAGGAAGAGCACCAGTGGCAGCGTGCGCGCGGCGGCGACCAGGCCCACGTCGCCGCCGTCGCCGCCGGCCTCGAGCACGGCGAACGCGGCGGCGATCAGCGCGCCGTGGCTGCCGAGGTGGGTGACGACCGCGGCGGCGGTCAGCAGGCTGTAGTTGCGGCCCGCCCACGCGGGTCGGCGCGAGGCGGGTCCGCGGGAGGCGGTTCTGCGCGGGCGGCGCCCGGGGACGGCGGGGTCGGTGGGATCGGCGGCGGAGTTCACCGGCTGACTATCACCGCCCGGGGCCCGACTTGCCAAACCGGCCTCCCGCCGCCCGTCGGCGCAGGTCAGCTCTCCTCGGGTTTCCCGCTTCCGTCAGCTCTCCGTCAGCTCTCCGTCGGCTCACCGTGCAGGCGGACCGTCTTGGCGATCTTCAGGATCGTCTCCTTCGGGACCTCCTTCTTCACGCCCTTGGCGCCGAAGAAGTTCCACGAGACGTAGTTGCCCGCCGAGTTCTGGAAGCCGAACGTCATGGCCTTGCCGTCGGTGGCGCACTTGCTCTTGCCCTTCTGGGGCGAGTCCTTCGACTCGGCCCAGGCGATGCTGCCCTCGATGCCGGAGGCCGTCGTGAAGGGCTCGGCCTTCTCCTCGAAGACCATGCTCTTCTTGTCCGGCTGGGTGTAGCCGCCGTAGACCCACCAGGCGACGGTGTTGATCGCCACCTCGTCGGTGTTCTTCGCGCCGTCGGCGCCCTTGGTGCCCACCGCGGCGAGCGAGGTGTCCTCGGTGCGGCCGTCCTTGTTCGAGTCCGAGGTGCACCACTTGGACTGGTAGACGGCGGTGCCGGTCATGGTGACGAGCGGCTTCAGCTCGTCCGAGTTCTCCTCCTCGAACGCGATGAGCATGCCGGGGTTCTGGACCTCCCAGTCGGCCGGCACGTCGAACGCGACGCCCCACTTGGGGTTGACGACGACCTTCCAGCCCGCGATGGTCGGCTTCTCGGCCTCGCCGTCGCGCGGGTTGTCGTCCGTCCCGGAGGCCGTGGCGGTGGGCTCCGCCGTCGGCGCGGTCGACTGGCTTGCCTTGGGCTTGGAGCCGCCGGCCTCCTCGTCCTTGTCCCCGCCCAGGACCAGGAACCCGGTCACGCCCGCCGCGACGACCACGGCCGTGGCCGCCACGATCGCGACCAGCTTCGTGCGGTTGCCGCCACCGCCACCACCGCCGCCGCCCACGACGGTCGCCGGCTGCGGGGCGCCCACGGGTGCGGGGGCGTTCCACTGCGGCTGCTGGTACGGGTTGGGCTGCTGGTAGCCGGGCTGCTGGTAAGGATTCGGCTGCTGGTACCCCGGCTGCTGGTACGGGTTGTTCTGCCCCTGCGGGTTCTGCTCGCCCCCGGGCTGCTGCTGTCCTGGCCACATGAGCGGTAACCCTAGTGGTGTCCACGACACGATTCGGTCACCGCCCCTCGTCAGGGCCGTAGCGAAACCGTACGTCGGTTCACGGGCGGGCCGAGGGGCGGATCACACGGTCTGGCCATGGAGGCTACTCGTGGGTAACCTTCGGTCATGAGCGCAGATCAGATGTCGATCGGCGAGTTGCTCGCCGCCACGGTGCCGATGGTTCGCACGCTGAACCTGGAGTACCTGGAGACCACTCCCGAGAAGGCCGTGCTGGCCCTCCCGGACCAGAGCGAGTACCGCAACCACGTCGGCGGGCCGCACGCGGGGGCCATGTTCACCCTCGGCGAGTCGGCCAGCGGCGCGATCGTCCTCGCCGCCTTCGGCGACCAGCTCTCGCGGGCGGTGCCGCTTCCCGTCCACGCCGAGATCGCGTTCAAGAAGATCGCCCTGGGTCCGGTGAAGGCCACCGCGACCCTCGGCCGCCCGGCCGCCGACGTCGTCGCCGAACTCGACGAGGGCAAGCGCCCGGAGTTTCCGGTGAGCGTCGCGATCCAGCGCGAGGACGGCGCCGTCACGACCGAGATGACGGTCGTCTGGACCCTGCGCCCCAACAGCTAACCGGACCACCTGCACATCCGTCGCTCCCTGGCCAACACAACTGAGCGCCAGGGAGCGCTCAGGGAGATCTTTTAGGAGCTGCCTGCGAACCAGGCATCCATCGCCGCACGGCCACGTCCATCCGCCTCCGGCATCATGTGCGCGTAGATCTTCAACGTGATCGACGGATCCGAGTGGCCCAGCCACTTCGACACCGCAACCACCGACTCCCGGGCGTCCAATTGCACCGACGCGAATGTGTGCCGCAGAGCATGGAAGCCGTCGTCTGGCGCCGCCGCGTGCTTCGTATTCGGCCTGGGCCTGGTCCCGTCCGGGCGCGGTGTCAGAGGCCGCCTCGGTCGAGGCGGAGGGATGACGCCCGCCGACACGAGAGCCCGCTTCCACGGCCCTTGATTGAACACACTTCGCCGCAACGGACCCTTGCGCTGCTGCCCCACCACGAGCAGCCGATGGGTCTGGGGAGCCCACTCCGCTGCTTGCTTGGCGTTCTCCGGTTCAGCCGGATTCACCCACGGCAGTGTCACTGCAAGCGGGGGGAACCGGCTAGTGTGCTCCGCGATCCGTTTAGCCAGGTACTCGGGTAGCGGCACGGTGCGGGTCTTGCCGCTCTTGGGAGGTGCGAAGACCAGCCGGTTTCGGACTACGCGCAGTTGGCGACGAACGTAGATCACGTCCTCGCCGACATCCTCGGCCGACAGTCCCAGGACTTCCCCTTGACGCAAGCCGGCGCCGACCCCGAGGTCGACCATCACCTTGAAGCAGTCGTCAAGTCCTTCGCGCACCGCCATGACGCGCTCGCGACTCCAAGCCCGGGCCTTGCGTTCCGGTTTCGATGGGGGGCGTACCGTCTTGGCGAGGCAGTAGTTCCGCGGGATCTTCTCGTCGTCGACGGCCGCCTGAAGGATGGACGACAGAGTGCTCCACGACTCGATAATGGTGGATGGGCCGTAACGCTCGTCGAGGTCTGCAAGGTACTTGCGCAGCTGTGGCACCTTGATCGCGTTGAGGCTGAGTTCGCCGAGGTAAGGCAGGATCCGGTTGTTGATCCGGCTCTCGATGGTCTGCAGGGTCCCGGGGTCACCGGTCCTGGTGGGCCACCAGTCCTCGGCGATGTACTGCGCGAGCGTGATGCTGCCATCCCGGTGGTCAACGAACTCGCCCCGCAGCAGCTCCGCTTGAACCTTGGCCTTCCACTGCTCAGCGTCTGCCTTGCGGTCGAAGGATCTCTTGCGGACCCCCGGGATGCCGCAGACCCGGTATCGCTTGCACTTGCCGTACAGCTCGGTTCTGACGCGTGTCGGCTTCTTGCTCTGGGGATCGACCGGGCCGGCCTTGGTCCAGCGGTCTTCGATGTATCCGGGCAACGCCGCCCCCGTTCGCTACACCTGAGTCATGGGCTCCGGACTGCTGTCGATGATCTCACCCGCGTGCAGCTGGAACCACCGTCCCCCGGCGAGGTGTTCACGGGTGGCAAGGTTCATGGCGACGGCGAACTGCCTGACCGTCATCTTCTCGTTGATGTAAACGCTCACGACGCCCCGGTCTTCGGCGACCGCCGGCTTGTCGATCTCCCAATGCTTCAGGACATACCGTATGCGCAGCGGACAACCGGGGGTGGCCCGCGAAACGATCTCGTCGCCCCACAGCTGGAACCAGTGAGACGACGACATGAGTCGGTCGATTTCGAGGTTCAGCTGCCGCACCACGTCGGCAAGGGATTCGTTCTTGTCGAGGCGGACGCGGATCCGCCCTCTGCCTTCCTTGATCTCTGCCAGCCGGCCCGGCGGCAGGTCCTCGACGGCTTCGTAAGCGACGTCCAGCACGAGTCCTCCCCAGGTGCAACGGTGCACAGTCAGCCAGATCGGCCGAATGTGCACGATCGGAAAACCCTACGCCTACGGGCTGCCGTCGACAATCAGTCGAAGAATTGTCTACTTAGAGACAATCTGATCGCGTTGGGCCGGTCGCTGCGCGAACCCGCTTACTCGTCGGCTTCCCGGCGGGCCTGCTCCTCGGCTTCGCGGCGGGCTCGCTCTTCGGCCTCGATCATGTAGCGCCAGCGGCGGAGATCCTCCGGTGACTTGCCGATCAGGTGCGTCACGATGACGCGAACATCTGAGTCGTAGCCGGCCAGCTCAGTCGCCTCGTACTGCAGCCACTGCTCGGCCGTGGCTTCCTGTACGCGACGGAAGGGCAAGCCGAGGGCGGCGGCGATGGCGCGCATCATCGGCGGTGTGGGCGGGTTGGCGGGCGGGTTCTTGACGACCCGCTGCAGATACGGCTTGGAGACCGTCTCGCCGGTTTCGGGGTCGATGGCGCGCTCGGCGAGCTTGCCGTAGGAGCTGCCCTTGTCGAGCGCTTCCTGGATGAGTTGGGAGAGTGCGCCCATGGGTGATGGCTGCTCGGCCGCGCTGGGTTCCGGGGCCGTCGCGGGCGCCGTCATGTCCTCGTCCTCTCGCGTCACTCTGTCACCGACCGTCTCTTAGTGGGGGGTCTGACGCCGGAAAATTAGCAGGTCAGTTAGGGCAACCTTCCCCGCTTGGAGACGATTCGTCTACCGGAGAATGCTATCCCGCCATGATCTTTGCCGGTTCCTGACGCTGAATCGTCCGGATCGGTAGACGATTCGTCTCTGCCGTGCTTAACTCGTCTCATCAAGGCCGCTCCGCTCCACGGGGGATCCATTGAGTCGTCGTTACACGCTCCGCAGCGCCCAAATCTTCAGATGGATCATGGAGCACCCTGGTCGCGGCAAGCCCTACTCCATACGCCAGCTCGCCGAGGCAAGCGGCTGCGGACGCAACCTCGTGGCCAAGCTGTCCAATGGCACTCAGGACTCGGCGGACGTGGATGACGCCCACTCCCTCGCGGAGGCCCTCGGCGTGGCCTTGCTGGTGCTTTTCGCGCCCAGCGCGTCTCCAGAACTGAACGATACGTCTCCGTAAGAACCTGTCATCGAGAAGGAGTAACCCCCGTGCACAACAGGAAGGGCCCTCGCCCGAGCCCCCCGAAGGGCTCCCTGTGGATCGAGGACGCCGCCGCCTACCTCGGCCTGGAGCTCACCACGCTCCGCAAGTGGCGCCTCCTCGGCAAGGACGTCTCCGCCGGCCTCCCCGGCTTCAAGGTCGGCCGCTTCGTCGCCTACAGGATCGCCGACCTGGACGCCTACCTCGAAGGCCAGTACCAGGCCGCTATCACGTCCGACCCGGCCCGCGCCCACGAGTCCCGCCCGCCGGAGCCGCGAGTCTCCCGCCGTCCGGCCCGCGCCGCTGCCTGAGCGGCATGAATGAGGCCGCCCCGTTGGCCCGGGACGACCTCGCGATCCACCCCCACCAGAACACACGAAACGAAAGGGGCTTCACGTGCCTCAATCATCTCAGACCACCGTCTTCGTCGTCATGAACGGCGACATCCCCCGATCGGTCGCCGCGGATCTCGCCACGGCTCAGGCCTCCGCGCTGGCCCGCCAGACGGCGTGGAGCGGGACGGACAAGTGGGACTACCGCTGGGACGAGTACCTGCCCGGTGAGGTGTGGCGCCTCATGCAGCGCCGCAAGGGACCGGAGGGCAAGGGCCGCCGCTACTCGTGGTCGATGTACGCCGTGCACGCCGTCGAGTTCCTGGGCGGTGCCCGATGACCCGCCGCATCGACGCCCTCGACGTCCGGCTGCCCGTGGTGGAGGCCGAGGCCTGCTTCCTGGCCGCCGCCGCCCGCGCGACCGACCCGAAGGACCAGCTGGTCTACCGGCTCGACGCGAAGCTCCTGCACCCCACGGCCCCGCTGTCGAAAGACGACGACTATCCGGGGTTCGCGGAGTGGGTCGCTGCCCGCGAAGCCGACAACCGCCGCGCCCGCAAGGAGACGAACCGATGACCGACTACCCGGAGATCGCGGCCCGGTTCGCCCGGGACACCGCCGGCCACCGCCTGATCGTCCTGCACGAGGACGGCCTGTACCGGCACCTGCGGTTCGCCAGCCGCCCGTCCGGATACAGCCAGTACTGGTTCGATCTGATCACGACGCCCGGCCAGCTCGTCTTCTCCGGCGACGGCGAAAGCTACGTCTTCCGCCGCACCACGGACATGTTCGAGTTCTTCCGGTCCGGCATCTGGCGCGACGGGTCGACCCACATCAACCCCGGCTACTGGTCGGAGAAGTTGGCCAGTGACCGCGAGAGCGTCAAGGACTTCCAGGAAGACCTCTTCGTCAAGCTCATCTGGGAGCAGGCCAACCACCTGATCGAGCAGGAGTACGTGAAGCCGGACCAGGCCGACCGGTTCCGGCAGGCGATCAAGGACGACATCGTCGAGGGCGGCCTGTACGCGACCGCCGACGAGGCCTACCGCACCGTCGAGGAGTTCGAGTTCTACAACGACCCCTCGAAGGAGTTCGACTACCGGCACACGGCCGACGTCCGCTTCGAGGACGCCTGGGAGTGGTTCTCCGCGACCAAGGACTTCGACTGGTGGTTCCTGTGGGCCTGCCACGCGATCGTGTGGGGCATCGCCCGCTACGACCGGGTCCGCAAGTACGGCCTGCAGGCGCTGGCCACCCCGGCCGAGGCGGTGGCGGCATGACCGACTCGATCACCTCGGTTCCGGAGGCTGTGGCCGCGCTGGGTGCGCTGCCGGTGCCGGCCGGCGACCAGCCCCAGCCGCTCGACGACCGAGGACAGCCCCGCACCATGCTCGATCGTGCCCGCGCCGCTCTCAACGCCCGCATGACGAAGGACGACCTGCGCCTCGTCCTGGAAAACGTCATCAGCTACGCGGCCGACCTGGAGGCCGAGCGGGAGAAGTTGGTCCGTTGGCACCGCGAGGACGGCGAGGCGATGGCCAAGCAACGGGCCCACATCGCCGAGCTGCAGGAGAACCTGCGGGCAGTCAACGCCGGGTGGAGCGTCGCCCGTGCCCGCGTCGCCGAGCTGGAGCGCCCGGCCATCAAGGCGAGGCGCAACGAGATCCGCAGCAGCTACGCCGAGACGATCACCATGGCCCGCGAGGACCGCGACTTCGAAGGCGCCTTCAACCTCGAATGCCAGCTCCGCGACCGTGAGGAGCAGTGGAAGCGCGAGGACGAGGCGGCCACCTCATGATCCTCGACCTGCCGTCGACGCCGACCACCGCCGACCCGGTGATCGTGCCCGGCCTGCTGTCCGGCCTCGGCATCACCCCGCGCCGCGTCCCCGCCTGGATCACCGACCCCGACCTCATCGCGTCCATCCAGGCCGGCCTCGTCGAGATCGACGACGAGTTTTACGGCACCACCTGACCCGCCGGCCGGGCGGTGACCTGACCTGCCCGGCCGGCGCCCAACGCACGAACCCCGCCGGGATCCAGCCGACGGGGGTCCCCACCAGCATCCCACAGGAGATGACCTTGTCCGTCACCATCAACGCCCACCAGCTCAAGCTGCTACTCGACCAGACAGCCGACCACATGGGGCACGAAGACGTCGAACCGCTGCACGGCATCCGGCTCGACGTCGACAGCCAGTACCTGTACGCCGTCGCCTCCGACCGGTACACCCTGGCGGCCGCCCGCTACCGCCTCGCCGACGGCGACCAGAACCAGGAACCGTGGGCCCGCACCATCCCCGGCGACTTCGTACCCTCCCTGCGCCAGTGGGTCGACTCGCTGAAGGGCTCCGCCTACATCACCATCAGCGCCGCCAAGGACCGGCTCGTCTTCGACGGACCCCTCGCCGACCTCACCGTGGCCACCAACACCGCGCTGGAGTTCCCGGACTGGCGGGGCCTCCTGCGAGGCATCGCCGCACAGAGCGTCGAAGGCGAGCCGTTCCCGGCCCTGAACGCAGGCCTCCTGCCGCGGTGGGCCGCCATCCAGCAGAGCCTCCGCGTCCGCGTCACCGCCGACCGCAAGGCCGTCCTGCTCCTCGGTGAGAACTTCATCGGCGCCCAGATGCCCACCCACGGGGGAGGCATCGGTCCGGCCAAGGCGGAAACGTTCGAGGACGCGCACAACCTGTGGCTCTGGACCCTCGCCGCCGGGGCCACGAACGTCGACATGGCCAGCCTGCCGCAGCCGGAACCGTCCCGCTTCGAAGCTACCCGAGACATCCGCGAGACCGCCGCCACCCTGCTCCGCGGCGTCCTCAACTCCACGTCGAACGCCTACCAGTGCGACTTCGACGGGGACCCCGACGCCTGGCTCGCGCACATCCGCTCCGGCGTCTCGGACTGGATGGCCTACCGGTTCCTCGACGCCCTGCACCAGGTCGACCCGAGGGCCGCCCAGCAGGTCGTCAACGACACCGCCGAACAGCTCGACTCCGGCGAGCTCGGCGAATGGGCGTGGGGCATGGCCGAAGAGGCCGGCTTCAACCCGAAGCAGTGGGACGAGGAACACGAGGCGCGCGTCGCGAAGCAGATGGCGGAGGAGCCCCGCAAGTGGGCGGTCCGCCTGGCCCGCAGCCTGAACGACGCGAAGAACGCCGGGATCGGCTTCCGCGTCGACGACAACCCGTTCGTCTCCTTCGACGCCGAGGCCGGCGAGTGGAAGGCCGTCAAGCCGCAATCCGTCGAAGCCACCGCCTGATCCACAACCCCATATCGGCCGCGTCGAGCGACACCCCCAGCGCTCCGCGGCACCCAGGCCGCCGCCCCGCGGCCCCCCGTCCCGGGGCGGCGGCCCTCACCTCGCACACCCGAAAGCAGGTCCGATGAGCCTCACAGACACCACCGACCACCCCTACCCCGTGCCCGAAGGGGTGCTGATCGGGCACCTCACCCCGGGCACCGCGGCCTGGGAAGAGGCCCGCGCCGGCCTCACCATCACCGCCACCGAGATCGCCGCCGTCATCGGCCTCTCCCCGTGGATGTCGAAGTTCACGCTGTGGCACAAGAAGGCCGGCCTGCCCACCCCGCCGTTCGACATGACCCCGGCCGTCGAGTGGGGCAACCGCCTGGAGGACGCCGTCGCCCAGAAGTGGGAGGACGAGCACCCCGGCCTCCTCGCCGCACCCGCGGGAACCTGGCGCCACCGCGACCGAAAGTGGCAGCGCGCCACCCCCGACCGGCTCATCTACCCGCAGCCGGCCAACGAGTTCGAGATCCCCGAGCAGGCGGTCGGCCTGCTGGAGGTGAAGACGTCCCCAACCGGCGACGACTGGGGCCCGTCCGACGCCGAAGACGGGGTGCCGCTCTGGTACCGCTGCCAGATCCAGTGGCAGCTCGACACCCTCGGCCTGGACGTCTGCCATGTCGCGGTGCTGATCTCCGGCCACGACTACCGCGAATACACCGTCGCTTACGACGAGACAGACGCGACCATCCTGCGCGACGCCGCCGAACGTTTCCTCGACGACGTCCGCCGCGGGAACCGGCCGCCGATCGACGGGGCGACCGACACCTACCAGACGATCCGCGCCCAGGCCGACGGGCTGGAGGACCGCGAGGTAGAGATCCCCGCCGAGCTCGTCGCCCGCTGGGACGCCGCCTACCGCGCGGTCGCCGCGAGCGCCGCCGACCTCACCCAGGTCCGCGGCGAAGTCCTCGACCTCATCGGCAACGCCAAGCGCGCCGTCTGCGAAGGCCGCCGCATCGCCTACCGCACCGTCCGCGACGGCCACACCCACTCCCTCCACCCCTACACCAGCAGCAAGGACGCAGCATGAGCCAGATCGGCAACGCCATCGAAAAGCGCGACGACGGCCCCGGCGGACTCGTCCAGCAGTACCGCCAGGACTTCGCCCAGGTACTCCCCTCCCACGTCAAGCCCGACCAGTGGGTGCGCGTCGCCACCGGCCTCCTCCGCCGCAACCCGGACCTCGCCAAGGCCGCACAGCGGAACCCCGGCTCCTTCCTCGCCGCCATGCTCGAATGCGCCCGCCTCGGCCTGGAACCCGGCGACACCTACCACCTCGTCCCCATGGGCAACGAGATCACCGGCATCACCGACTACACCGGCCTCGTCGAGCTGATGTACCGCAGCGGCGCCATCTCCACCGTCATCGCCCAGGTCGTGTACGCCAGCGACGACTTCGTCTGGGAGCCCGGTATCACCGAGCGCCCGCAGCACAAGGCGAACTGGTTCGGCGACCGCGGCGAGATGGTCGGCGCCTACGCCTACGCCGTGTTCAAGGACGGCGCCACCTCCGACGTCATCGTCCGCAGCCGCGCCGAGATCGAGAAGGTCCGGGCCGTCTCCAAGACCGCCCGCTCCGGGGCTTCGCCGTGGAACCAGTGGCCGGACCGCATGTGGAAGAAGACGGTACTGCGCGAGCTGGCGAAGACCGTGCCCACCTCGGCCGAGTTCCGCACGCTCCAGGCCGCCGCCGAAGCCGCCGGCGCCCAGCCGGACGCCAGCAAGGCCGCCCTGCCGCCGCTCCCGGCCCCGCAGCAGTACGACCCCGCCACCGACGACGAGGGCCCCATCGAGGGCGAACTCGTCGACTAGCCCGCACACGCCAGAGCCGCCCCGCGGGCTATGCGGGGCGGCCCATCACCCGACAAGGAAACCACGCCATGAAGGCACTCACCGTCCGCCAGCCCTGGGCCGGCGCCATCGCCCACCAGACCAAGCGCGTAGAGAACCGGTCGTGGAAGCTCCCCGCCAAGCACGAGGGCGCTCGAATCCTCATCCACGCCGGAGCCCAGCCCGACCGCAATGCCCAGGTGTACGGCGACCACCTCGACGTGTACTCCGCGATCGTCGCCGTCGCCACGATCACCGGCTGCCACTTCGACAACGACAACCAGGTCTGCTGCAGCTACTGGGCCCAGCCCAACCTCTACCACTGGGAGCTCGCCGACGTCGTCCCCCTGCAGGAGCCCGTGCCCGCCAAGGGCGCGCTCGGTTTCTGGACGCCGACCGGAGACGTGCTGGCTGCCGTCGAGCAGCAGCTGCTGGCGGTGGCGTCATGACGCAGCAGCTCCAGTTCCCGATCGCCGCCGAGGGCACCGTGTCCCCGGCCGCCGGCGAGGCCGCCAAGCAGGACGGCATAGCCCGCGCCATGGCGAACACCCCGCCCGACTGGGCCACCGCCTGCCGGGCCGCGATAGAGCTCATGGCCCGCCGAGGCATCCCGTTCCAGGCCGCCGACCTCATCGCCGAAGGCCTCGTCGACGAACCCGACCACCCCGCCCGCTGGGGAGCCGCCTTCAACGGGGCCGCCCGCGCCGGGGTCATCGAGGAGGCCGGGTTCGTCAGGTCGAAGCGGGCCACCGTCCACGGCTCGATCTGCAAGCAGTGGACCGGCACCGCCAGCTTCCGGAGGCAGGCGGCCTGATGACGATCAACCTCGGCTACGTCTACCCGCTGGCCGTCGCCGCCGGGGCGCTCGCGGTCGGCGTGTGGGCCGTCTGGCACGCCGTCACCGGCCGCCCCCACATCCCCGCCGCACCCGACAACCAGCCCGGCACCAGCGTCGACGACCTCATCACCTGCCGCCGCATCAACGCCCTGCCCACCAGCCGCCGGAAGGAGAACCCGCAGCCGTGACCACCCCCAAGCCCCTGCCGCCGCACGGGACCACAGCGCGCGCCTACGGCAGCCCCGGCCGCCGGGCCCGATGCCACTGCCAGCCGTGCCGCACCGCCCGTAACCGCCACCAGAAGCAGCTGCGCGTCAACCGCGAACTCGGCCGCAGCCCCTTCACCAGCCCCGCCGCCGCCCAAGCCCACCTCATCGAACTCCACCGCACCATGAGCTGGGACACCCTCACCGAAGCGACTGGTGTGCACTTCAGCAACCTCGTCGCGATCTACCACGGGGCACGCAAGAAGATCCGCCACGAGACCGAGGCGAAGATCCTCTCCGTGAAGGCCCCCACCAAGGGCGCCGGCGGACAGTACATCGACGTCACCGGCAGCATGCGGCGCCTCCAAGCCCTCAGTTGGCTCGGCCACTCCTACGCCACGCTCGCGTCCGCCGCCGGCACGGAACCCAACCGGATCATGTCCATCGCCAACGGTCGACAGCCCACCATCCGCCGCGCCCTCGCCGACCGTATCGCCGCCATCTACCCGCAGCTCGTCACCAGCCCGCCGCCCTCCAACAAGTTCACCACCCGCACCCGCAACGTCGCCCGCGCCAAGGGCTGGCACGGCCCCCTCGCTTGGGACGCGATCGACGACCCGAACTGCGAACCGGAGACGGAAGGCTGCATCGACTACCAGCGCCGCCACAAGGCCGCCATCGACCTGGAGCTGGTCGTCCGCCGCACCTCCCAAGGCGCCACGGCTGAGGAGATCGCCCGAGAGATCGGCTGCCACAAGCGCAGTGTTGTCCGCGCGCGCCGCCGGGCCGAACTGGAGGTCGCCGCGTGAGCGCCGCCGACTACGCCTGGATGGCGTCCGCCCTGTGCGCCCAGGCCGACCCCGACCTGTGGACCGAGCCCGGCCCCGGCACCACCCCCAAGCAGATCTGCCGCCGCTGCCCCGTCCGCACCCAGTGCCAGGCGCACGCCGCGGCCCTCGAGGACGCCGTCGGCGCCGTGGCCGGGATCTGGGGTGGGGCCAGCCGCAAACAGCGCAAGACCGCTCGGCAGATGGGGGAGGCAGCGTGATCGTCGAACTGTTCGCGGGCCCCGGAGGCCTGACCAAAGGCGCCGAGGACGAGGGCCTGCGCGGGGTCGGTATCGAGTGGGACGCCAACGCCGTCGCCACCCGCCGCGCCGCCGGCCTCGCCACCATCCACGCCAACGTTCGCAAGCACGGGCCGCGGGACCTTCCGGACGGCACGATCCTCGCGGCCGGGCCGCCCTGCCAGACCTTCACCATCGCCGGTAGCGGAAGCGGCCGAGCCGAACTCGACCGGCTCGTCACCGCGGTCAAGCGGATGGGCGCCGGGGAAACCGTCGACCCGCGCGAGTTCGCCGACGAACGCACCGCGCTCGTCCTCGAACCGCTCCGCTGGGCGATCAGCGACTTCGAGTGCAGCTACAACGCAATCGTCCTCGAACAGGTCCCGCAGGCCCTGCCCGTCTGGGAGGCCTACGCCGAAGTCCTCCGAGACGAGGGCTACTCGGTGGCCACCGGCGTCCTGCGCACCGAGCAGTACGGGGTGCCGCAGACCCGCCGCCGGGCCGTCCTCGTCGCCCGCCTCGTGACCGCGGGCCGCCGGCCGCGCGACCGGCCCTGACCAGCAACACCCCAACCACCCCATCCGACCCACGGCACCCGAAAGAAGACCCCAATGGCACGTGGCCACGGCCGGATCCTCACCAGCATCTGGGAGGACTCCGACTTCCTGACGCTCGACGAAAGGGAACAGCGCCTCTACCTGTTCCTGATCTCGCAGCCCAACCTGAACCACGCCGGGCTGCTGCCGCTCACCCTCCGCCGCTGGTCCCGCAAGGCCCGCGAACTCACCCACATCGAGCTGGAGAAGAGGCTCCAGGCCCTCGAGGACACCCGGTTCATCGTCATGGACGAGGACACCGAAGAGCTCCTCATCCGCTCCTTCGTCCGCAACGACGGCGTCTGGAAGCAGCCCAAAGTGATGGGCGCCATGGTGTCCGGCGCGATGGAGATCTCCTCGCGCCGGCTCCGGAGGGCCCTCCTCGCCGAAGTCGACCGCATCCCGCTCGACGAACTCAGCAACGAGCCGGGGGCGCGCGGGGTGTCGATCCGGCAGCAGGTATCGGAGCACATCGAAACCCTGCGCAAAGCCTTCCACGACCCCAGCCCGACCCCCTCCGGAGGGGGATCAGGAACCCCCTCCGGAACCCCTTCGGTAACCCCCTCCGATACCCCTGCCAAGGGGGATCGGAAAGCCTCTACGCGCGCGCATGCGCCCGCGTCACGCGCGCATTCCCCTGCCCCTGCCCCTACCCCTGTCCCCAGCCACAGTCCCAAGGGGGTGGCTGAGGAAGACGGTCCAGCCGAGCTCGTCGTCGTCACCGATGCCGACTTCGTCGGAGCGGCAGCAGCCGCACCCGAGTCCGAACCCGAGACGGTCAGCACCCAGACGATCGTCGGCGAGTGGCTGAGCCGCGTGAACAAGCGCCCGCCGCAGAACGTGATTGGCCAGACCTCGAAGCAGATCAAGAAGCTCCTCGACGAAGGCATCGACCCCGACGACGTCCGCGCGGGCCTCGCCCGCTGGATGCGCAAGGGCTCCGCCCCGTCGTCGATCCCCAGCTTCGTCAACGAAGCCATGAACGCCGTCCCCCAGCAGCTCGGCGGCAACGTCGTCCACCTGCCCTCCGGCCAGCCCCTCGTCGGCACCGACGCCAAGGTCGCCGGCTGGGCCGCCCTCGCCGCCCAACTCCGCCAGGAAGGAGACCCCGCGTGAACGCCAGCGAAGCCGCCAAACTCCTCGCCCACTGCTCCGGGTTCGACAACCGGCAGCCCTCCCTCGCCGCTGCCCAGGCCTGGGCCGCCGCCCTCCACGACGTCCCGCTCGACAACGACGCCAAGGCCGCCGTCGCCGCCTACTACTCGACACCGCCGCAGAACCCCAGCGAGCGGCTGTGGATCCTCCCGCACCACGTCCGCACCCTCCGCACGAAGATCCGCAACGCCCGGCTGGAGAACTTTCAGTACGAGCCCGTCCCCGACGAGACCACCGCCGAGTACCTTGCCCGCCTCCGCGGCCAGGTCGCCGCGATCGCCTCCGGCCGCGTCGCCGCCCCGTCCGGGCGGCCGATGCTCGAAGGCGGCCCGACCCGTGAGTTCATGGCCGAGCTGGAAGCCCGCGGCTGGCAGGGCAACCGCACCGTCGACGACGAGCCCGAAGCCGAGCTGATCGACACCGTCCGCCGGGCCGGCCCGCTCGGCGTCGAATGCCCCACCTGCCAGGCCGCCATAGGCAAGCCGTGCAAGACCCCAGGCGGCACCAGCAAGCAGCCGCTGGGGAAACCCCGCACCAAACCGCACAGCGCCCGCCAGAGGGCCGCACAGGGCCGCGGAGAGCTCACCCCCGAACAGCGGGCCGCCGAGGAACAGCGCGTCCGCGAAGCCTCCGCCCGCTTCCTCGCCGAACACGGCGACGACATCCCCGACGCCGAGATCGTCGAGGAGGCGTCATGACCGCCGACTGGGAGCCCGAGGTCGAGGACATCAAGGCCATGCGCGCCGAAGGCGGAGGCGCAGACCTGCGTGCCTTCATGCGGCAGCAGATCGCAACCGGCAAAGCCCGCCGCACCACGCCCCCCAAGCCCGCCGCGCCCAAGCCGCCCGGACACCGGCCCGGCGCCTGGCCCGCCGGAACCCACCCGCCCGGCCCGCCACCCGACTGGCGAATCCCCGCCCACCTGTGGCGGGCCGCCGCCCGCCACCTCAGCAACGAGATCAACCGCCCCGACCAGCCCTGCGACTGCGGCAACTGCCCGCCCGACACCGAGGAGACCCGATGACCAGCCGACGCCCCGCCGCCCCCATGCCCGACACGATCCGCCACATTCTCCGCGCCAAGCAGGACCCCGCCCGCGCCGTCGCCTGCCCCCACTGCGGAGCCGCCCCGCACCGGCCCTGCCGCCTGCGCACCAACGGCCGCGTCCTCGCCGAACCCCACCCGCAGCGCCGCTCCAACTGGGCCCAGACCACCGCCTGCTGCCCCACCTGCCAGGTCACCCCCGCCGTGCCCTGCCACGACAACGGCCGCGCCCTGCCCACCGTCCACGCCCGCCGCTACCAGGAAGCCGAGGCCACCGCCGCATGACGCCATACGAGCGCCTGATGGCCGAAGCCGTGCCGACCGGCACCTTCGGCCGCGCCCGCCCCACCCGCCAGCAGCAGACCGAGCCCGCGCCCGCGTGGACGCCCGAACAGCAGGCCGCCCACCGCGCCGAACTCGAAGCCGCCCTCAGCCCCAAGTGGTCCCGCCGCCCGCAGCTCCGCCTCGTCGACGCCCCCGCCGCCTGACCTGCCGCACACACCACGGCACCCACCACCACGAGAGGACACCATGACCCAGCAGACACCCGCCGACGAACTCCGCGAGGCCGCCGAGAAACTGCGCAGCCTGATCACCTTCCTCGGTGACAACCGTGGCCCCTGGGAGGTCGACACCCCGCCGAGCGGTTACCCACAGTCGATCAACAACGTGGGCGTTCCGTACCTCGTGGCGAACACCTACGAGGGTCCCGGGATCCCGGCCTTCACGATCGCCCCGTACATCGCCACCATGCACCCCGGCGTCGGCGCCGCCTTGGCCAAGCTTCTGCGCGATACCCACGCCTTCCACGAGCACGACGACCGTCCCGACCACGGCGGCTGCGATTGGTGCGGAGACGAGGACTGGCCGTGCTCCGACGTCCGGAACGCCCTCGCTGTGGCGCGCGCGGTCCTTGGCCGCCCCGCCGTCCCGGCCGCCAGCGAGGAGACCGGACGATGAGCGACCACCCGCTGCCCAGCGGCCCGTTCACCACGATCGTTGCGGACCCGCCTTGGGCGAGCATGCACCAGCGCAGCACCTACCACCGAGGCAAGCCCGAGCGGCACTACCCGACCATGCCCACGGACGACATCTGCGCCATGCCGGTGAGCGAGATCGCCGCCGAGGACGCGCACCTGTGGGTGTGGGGCGTCAACCGGCTCATGGAAGACGCCTACCGCGTCGTCCGCGCCTGGGGGTTCACCCCGATGTCGTTGCTGACGTGGTGCAAGCCAGGCCCTGGGATGGGCTACTACCTGCGCAACAACACCGAGCACTGCATCTTCGCGACGCGCGGGAAGCCAATGGTGCCGGATGTGAAGCTGTTGTCGTCCTGGTTCGAGTGGCCGCGGCTCCGTCACTCCGAGAAGCCGCCCCAGTTCTTCCAAGCGGTCGAGACGGTCAGCCCCGGCCCGTACCTGGAGCTTTTCGCCCGCCGGATTCGGCCCGGCTGGACGGTGTGGGACAACGACGTGCAAGAGGCACCGCCGTCGCTGTTCGACGACGTGCCCGCCTAACCCGCCCGCCGTCCCCTCCGCGTCCTGACCGGCATCCACCCGGCGAGTACGGCCGGCCCTGGGGTTAGCAGGGCCGGCCGCCCACCGATCGTCCCACGAGGAGCACCAATGACCGACCAGCCGACCCTCACGCCTGACCCCGACCGGAACGGCATCGTCCTGCACCTACCGGAGATCACTTACCTGGACACGCAGGTGTGGGCCGTTGACGTCGGCCTCACGAGGGAAGGGCTGGCGGCGCTCCGCGCCCTGCTCACCGCGCCCGCCGACCGGGCCGCCGTCCTCCGCGACGCCGCCGACGATCTCGCCACCGCGTTCGGCGACCCGATGGTCAAGCACATCGGCGCCCTCGGCGCCAGCCACCTGCGCCGCCGAGCCCGGGAGATCGACGCCCGGCAGGGGGGGCGAGGAACAGCCCGAGACGCCGCTGGAGAAGCGGCTCCGGTACAGCGAGCGCCGTAACGACGAACTCCGGGCCGAGTGCAAGCGGCGCGGCAAGACCGTGCTGGAGCAGAGCGAGAAGATCCGAGCGCTGGAACGAGAGATGGACGGCGTGCACCGCCAGTTGGGCGCGGAGATCCTGCGCGCCGACACGGCAGAGGCCGAGCTGCGCCGCATGGCCGACGAGGCGCAGCCCGCCGGACCGGCCACGGACGACGAGGCCCAGCCGTGAGCGGCCCGTCGAGCAACCCGGGCGGCGAGCGCGCCGGCACCCCCGGCACTCGCTGGGAGACCCGCCTCATCTCGAGCGGCGAGCAGATCGTCGACGACGACACCGAACCGCCCCGCCCCAACCGGGCCACACGGCGCGCAGCCAAACGGCAGCGGCCCGTTGAGACGCAGCAGGCCCGAGAAGGGGGCTGTACGCCTCTCTGGCGGCCGAACTCCCCGTCGCGCACCCGTTCCCGCTCCGAGCCGCAGACGGGCGCTCAGAGCCTCGACCCTGCCGACCCCACCCACCGGAGCCTCCAATGACCCGCCGACCCGGCATCAACGAGATCACCAGCGACCAACTCGACGCGCTGTACGACCAGCTCGACCGCCTCCAGCAGGACATCGCCCGTCAGGCCCAGGAGATGGCCACCTGGCGCGGCACCGTGAACGCCCTGGACGCTGGCGCTCCCGGCACCCCGCGCGCCCGCGCCGAGCGAGCCGAGGCCGCCATCGAGCGGGTGAGGGCCCTCGCAGCCCGCCTCGAAGAGTTCGCCGAGAACGCCCTGAAGGCCGATGACCGGAGCCTCTACAGAGCCATCGCCAGCAACATCCGCACGCAGCTCGACGGCGCTGCGCCCTCCCCGGCAGCGACCGAAGCGACCGGGCCCCGGGAGCACTGCGGCAACCTCGCACCGGCCTGGACTGCCGGCCCCCGCAACGAATGCGTCCTCCGCCCCGGCCACTTCGGCAGCCACGCCGACGGTCACGGCGCCCGCTGGTGGTACGACCCGCACACCGCTGGCCCCAGCGTCCGGGAGACGCCGTGACCGACCGCCACCACCTCGACCTGTGCCCCGACTGCGGCGGCCTCCGCGTCATCGAACTCACCAGCATCGGCACCGTCGACATCACCCTCGACGGCCACACCGCGCCCGTCGAACTGTGGATCGGGCCAGCGGCCGGACCGTGCCACGTCAAGGCCACCGCCCTGCCCGTCACGCTCGCCCGCGAGATCGCCCGGGAATGGTGGCTCATCACGCCGCCCGAGCAGCCAGAGAAGACCCCCACCCAGCGCGCCATCGACATCCTCGGACCCCACCTCGCCTGGGACCACCGCTACCGCCCCTGAACCGCCCGCACCAAGGAGCACCGCCATGAACGATGGTCGCCCCAGAAGGGGACGTCGCCCGAAAACGCCTACTGAGAAGTTGATCGGCAAGTATCGAGTCGACTCGGACACCGGCTGTTGGCTGTGGACTGCCTCGTTCAACAGCACAGGCTACGGGCGCCTCCGGGAGCACCCCACCAACAGGACGTTGCTCGCCCATCGTGTCTCCTATGAGGCCTCTGTCGGGCCGATACCTCAGGGGCTCGTCCTCGATCACCTCTGCCGGAACCGGGCTTGCATCAATCCCGAGCACCTCGAACCGGTGACGTTCGCGGAGAACGTGCGCCGCGGCGAGGCGGTCAAAACGCACTGCCCTCAGGGCCACGCATACGACGAGGGCAACACCGGCAAGGGGAATCGGGGCTCCAAGCGCTGCCTGACCTGCCACCGAGAGCGGCAGCTTGCGTACTACCACCGCACCAAGAACGGAGCAGCCTGATGTTCGACGACGCGCCCGAGACCCAGCCCTGCGCCGTCTGCGACCGACCCGCCCGCGAGCGCGTCCACCGCGGCTGCCGCGAACGCATCGACGCCAACCTGCGCGAACTCCCGAAGCTCTACCGGCAGCTCGGCCCCGCCCTCGTCCCCGGCCGACGCGGCGGCGACGGACGCTCCGCCACCCGCACCGCCCCACTGCCGTGCAACGAAACCGCGCTCGACCTCCTCGGCCGCGGCGGCATCGAAGGCGTCGTCGGCGGCTGGGCCCGCGACCTGTGCGAGCGAGAGGAATGGGACGTCCCCCAGTTCGGCACCATCGTCGCCACCGTCGACTGGGCCTGCGGCATCCTCGGGCTTAACCTCGCCATGATCTGCGACGAACACCCGGCCATACGGGAAATGGCCGACGAACTCCGGCAGACCGTCGGCCAGGCCCGCCGCATCATCACCGGGGAGAAGCCGCCCCGCCGCGTCGGCGTCTCCTGCGGCTGCGGGCACACTCTCCGCGTCACCCTCGACACCGCCGGCGTCCGCTGCCCCGCCTGCAGCGCCCAGTACGGGCACAGCGAAGCACTCCGGCTGCCGCTCGCTGAACGACGAGCGGCGTGATCGACCGGCCTCCGGCACCTACGAGAGTTACGTGTCTTACGTAGGTGCCGGAGGATCGCGCTAGCCTGAACTTAAGCGGGCTAAAGTTTTGGAGGCCGGGATGAGCGAGCAGCCGTGGACCATCGAACGGATCCGTGACGCCCTCGGCAACCCCGCCCTCGCCCAGCGCTTCCTCGGCGAGATCAACCGCGCGCCAGCCCACGAACTGCTGTCCGTGTTCGCCAAATGGGAGCGCATCGCCAAAAACACTGTCGTCGCTGTCGAGCGTGGTCGCGCTATGGCTGCGGCCGAAGCGCGTGGCGAGGAGCCGTCTGGCGAGTGGATCGACGCGACTGATCGAGTCACGGCTGAAGCAGACCGCATCCGATCGCGCGGTGCCGCCTAAGCCGATCCGCAGACACGCAGCGTCACTCGTTCGCTACACTCTGACCCGCTGCTTGGGGGCGTGCAGACCAGGGGACACCCATATCCGCACCCAGGCAGAAAGGGCCGCCAAGGATGTACCGGCTGAAGTACGACCCTGCCGCAGAGGCCGTACACGAAGCAATGCCCGCGCCCGCGAGCGAAGCCCTCACCCTGGCCCTGGCCGCCGCCTGCCAAGATCCGATCGCCGCCACCGAGCCCTACGGCGAAGACGACGGCGTCGTCCGCATGCTGATCACCGAACACGCCTTCGCCGTCCTGCTCATCGGGGAGACGCTGAAGACGGTCACCGTGCTGCAGATCAACTACCTCGGCTGAACGACGAAGGGCCCCGACCGCAACCCGCGGTCGGGGCCCTTCTGCCGTGTCCGCTACTCGGCGTCCTCCTCGGCTGCAGCCTCCCGCGCCGCAGCGTCGACGCCCACCCGCGCGACCTTCCTCCCGTCCCTGATCTTCGCCTTCACGTGCGCCTCCGACAGCCCCAGCCGGTCCGCGATCTCCTTCGGTCGCCGGCCACGCGCCTCCGCCTGGCACAACGCCAGATTCCTGCGGGCCTGCCACCGATGCCACTGCTCCTGCTTCGCGACCGTTCTGTGCAGCAGCGTCGCCCACCACAACAGCGCCCAGCCGACCACCCGATCCAGCCTCTCCTGCACGCAGCCCCCTGTCCGTGCACCAACAAGCCGACCCCACAACGGTCAACGGCGCACAACACCGCCACAAGGGCGCGAACCCGGCGCACAGCAACGCCCCCGACCACGGCGGTCGGGGGCGCGTCGCTCTCGACCTTAGGCGGCGGGCGGGATGGGGATGGTGTAGCTCAGCGTGTACCGGTCCGCAGCCACGACGATGTCGCAAGTTTCCACCGGCCGGTCGTCCACGTAGTAAGTGCGGGTGATCGTCATGACCGGTACGCCCGGCGCGATGTCCAGCTGCTCGCTCTCGTAAGGGCGAGGAGCGCGGGCGTTGACGTCTTCGGTGACGTGGGTGATGTGCTGCCCGATCAAGTCCATGCGAGGAACAACGCCTGTTACGGGGCTCGCTTCGGGGTGCTCGATCGCTGTTCCGGCGATCAGCTCGTAAGGCTCGTAGGACGTCGACAGCATGATGGGCTCGTTGTCCGCGAGGAAGCGATACGCAGTCCGCACTACTTCGTCGCCGGGCTGGATTGCCAGCCGCTCGGCGATCGCGCGCGTGGCGCTTGTTCGCCGGGTCGTGTGCTCCCACTCGGATCTGCGCCCCTGGCTCTCCGTTTCGCGCTTCATTGGAGAGCCGGTCGGGCGCTTGCCGTAGAGATCTACGGAGAGGCGCTTGCGGAGGGGGCGTTGCTCGCGGACGAAGGTGCCCGAGCCCTGTTGCTTGGTGACCAGGCCTTCGTTCTTCAGTACATCGGTGGCGTTGCGGATGACGATGCGGGAGACGCCGTACTCGGCCATGAGGTCCGACTCAGTCGGCAGCTTGTCCCCGGCCTGCAAGTCGCCATCGAGGATGCGCTGGCGGATGTCGTCGGCGATCTGGAGATACGCCGGCTTCGACTGAGCGGCCACAGGTTCCCTTCCTTGTCTATTGGTCACAACAAGTGAACCATGCCCCTGACCTGCCCTTCTAGAAGTAGTTGCGTGACGGGCCGCTCACGCTGTTGTGGCATAGGGCTGGTTGTTATACCGTTTCCTCTGTCGGCAGGTTCTGCGGAAGCCGCAGGTTCTGCCGTGTCCTTCAAAGACGAAGGCCCTAACGGGGTGATCTCGGTGCTACCAACACCGAGCCCGCCAGGGCCGCGCATCAGAGATTGGGTCTCAGAGATGCACGAGAAGTTTACCGTGCCTGCGGCGAAGCAGGCACCCGATAGCCCGCCCCTGCGGGTAAAGGTCGTCGCCGACGCCCTCCGCGTCGACAAGGCGACCGTGTATCGCGAGGTCGCCGCTGGCCGGCTCACCTCCTACCGTGTCGGCTCGGGCCGCGGCACCATCCGCATCCCCCGCGCCGCCTTTGAGCAGTACCTCTCCGAGCGCGGCATCCCGGCGAGCGAGCTGGCGGTGGCGCTGTGACCACCACCGTCGTTCCCTTCTCTGCGCTGAAGCCGGGCCACCACCACGCCCCCGCGGCGATCGGCCGACCGGGCACGGCCGCGCAAATCGTGCTCGTGCAGTGCCCCGACTTCTGCATCGAAGATCACCTCGCGGCCCGGCAGGTCGCAGTCGAGGACATCGTCCACAGCTCGGACACCGCCCACCTGGGTGTCAAGTCGTTCCTGAGCGACCGGCTGGCACTGGAGCTGTACGCGACGATCAGGCAGGACCCGTCGTCCCCCGACCCGCGGCTGCGGCAGGCGCACATCGTCCTCGACGACGGTAGTGACGACGCCCACCTGACCGTGGACGAAGCCGAGGAGGCCGTTCAGAAGCTGCTCGACCTGGTCGGCGACATGCAGCGGCTGATCAGCACGGCTCGCCTGCACAACGCGGCCGGCGACTCCGAGCCGGACATGGACGAGGCGCTGCGCCGGGTCCGCGGAGGTGCCGCGTGAGCGCCCAGACCCCCGCCCCCGTCGAGATCACCCACCTGGCCGCCTTGGCTGCCGCGATGGAGTCGGCGTCCGACCGTGAGTCTCGTGGCCGTCTGTTCGCCGTGCTGGCGGAGGAGGCGCTGGAGTTGTCCCGCTGTGTGCCGGCCGGGTGGCTGTCGGACTTCTGGGGCGATCTGCACGAGACGTTCCACTACGAGGCCCAGGTCCGGCTGAACCCGCCGGCGCCGAAGCAGAAGCGGCGGTGGTTCCGGTGACCGCCGAGACCGAGCCCCGGCCGCAGCCGGCGGACGTGCGGAAGCCGGAGCCGACGCCGGATCTGCCGCCGCTGCCGCAGGAGCCGAAGGCCCGCCGCCGCGCCCTCGCCGTGCGGGGGTGGTGACGGTGGCTACCTCCGCGGAGTACCAGCGTCGTTGGCAGCGGGCCGCGCATCAGGCCTTGGGTGAGTTCCTGAAGTCTGATGACCTTCCGGCCGTGGCCTGGACGATCGCCACGTCTGGGGCGCTGGTCGGTGACGTCGACTCGCTGACGTCGACGCCGGCCGAGCAGCGGGCGGCGTTCGCGGCGTGGGCCGAGTACCTGGGTGCTCGGGTCGCCCCCGAGCGGGTCGGCTCCGACGGCGTGGCCCACCTGTACGCCCAGTTTTCGTGGCAGGGCGACCGGGTGCGCGGTGCGATCCGGGCGGCCGTCTACCCGGCGCTGGATGAGGGGGGCGTCTGATGGCCGAGCACGAGAAGGCCAAGGAGCCGCTGCCGATCCGGCCTCCGCGCCCGCACCCGCAGGGCTTCGTCTGCTTCCTGGGTTTCGGCCAGTGCTCCCAGTGCGGCGCGTGGCTGGACGACTGGGACGGCGGCGTCTGCGACGCCTGCCGCTGACCCCCTGATCGCCGCGGGTGGCGGTGTTCGCCCCCGTCCCGCCGCCCGCGGCTCCCCACTTCTGGCCTCTGAGAGGAGGCATCGTGCTTGCTGATGACGACCCGAGGCTGAGCCCGCTGTGGCGTGGCCGCCGCGGCCCCTTCCGCGAGTTCCAGGCGGCGCTCGCCGGCCTCGCTGGCGCCTACGACCTCCGTGACGGCCGCAGCAGCGACCCGGCGAGCCGGATCTCCGTGTCGATCGACGACTGGTACGGCCAGCCGATCGTCGAGGCCCGCCGTATCCCGGTCACCGCGTTCGACGACCTGCTGTGCGCCGTGCAGCAGTTGCGGGCTCGCCAGTTCTCCGAGAACCGGCGATCCGGCTGGACCGGTCAGGCCACCGCGGACCGGCGGGCCGCCGCCCGGGAGCGGTGGCTGGCCCGCGGCGCCGACCCGGACGAGTTCCGGCAGCGTCTGCGCGCCGAGTACGCCGAAGCCGCACGACTGCACGAGGCCGCAGCCGGCCCCTTCGACAGCCTGGCCTGACCCCGCTCCGCCACCTCACCATCCACCCCCCTTCGACCCGAGAGGTCTATCCCGCCATGCCCACGCTCACCCTGATCACGTTTCCCGAGCCGTCCGAGCCTGCTGTCGACGCCGCGGAGGCTGAGGTCCGCGCTCGATACGTCGCGGACTACCTGGCTGACGTCCGCCGCGGCGACGTGATCGCCAAGGACTGGACGCTCTACGAGATCGAGATGTACGACGCCGCGAACCCGGACCTCCCGCCGCTGATGGACGAGATCCGCGGCCTGCACCTGCCGGCCGCGGCCTGACCCCCCGAGACCGCCGGGCGCGGAAACCCCCGCCGCGCCCGGCATCAGCCCCGGTCCAGCCGAGAGGTGCGGGATCGACTCCCGCCCGGGGCGCGCACCGCCCACTCGATCACCGATCCCGAGAGAGGAGCCCTCGATGGGCTTGTTCAAGAAGACCCCGGAGGAGAAGGCCGCGATCGCCGCGATGAAGGAGGCCGACCGGCGGCTGAACGAGAACTCCGACCGCGAGCGGAGGGCCGGCATCCGGGAGGAGACGCCGGAGTATCAGCGGCTCAACGCCGCCGCGAACGAGGCCGCGGCACAGGTGTCGTTCTGGCGCGGCGGCACCAAGCGCGGCCGCTGACTCCTCAGCCCCGGACCCGGCGTGAGGCTGCCGGATCGGATCCGGCCCGGGGTGCGCACCACCACCTGTCACCCAACCCGAGGAGCCCCTGATGGGCAAGAAGATCGGCTGGACCGCGAAGGTCCGCAGCCACAGGACCGGCGAGACCGGGCACGCCCACGGCGTGGTCACGTCCGACGACCCCGGCTACAGCACGGAGCAGGCGACGGAGGACGTGCGGAACTTCGTGCGGGAGAAGGCCCGGGAGCAGGGCCACGTCGCCTCCGCGTTCGACATCGAGTTCTACGGCTGACCGGCTGTCCGCGGCGCCCGGCCCAGCCGGGCGCCAAGGAGAACCGGCCAGCACCACCTTTCTCATCCGTTCCCGACCCCGAAGAGGTCGTCATGATCCGTCTGATTCGCTGGCTGCTGCTCGCAGCCTTCCTGATCACGGTCGGTGTGTGGCCCGCCGCAGCCACGCCGATCGCGCTCGCCGCCACCGGCGCCGCCGTAATCCTCAGCCTGATCCCCGTCCCCGTGTGGCTGGCCGCCGGCCTCATCGCCTGGTGGCGGCACCAGCCCACACCGGCCCCGGCCCCGGCGAGCGCCGCCTGATGGCCGCCGACCGTGCGCACGGCGCCCGCACCGACGACAGCCGCCGCCCCCAGGGCACCGCCCCGTTCCAGACCAGCGGCCCCGGCGACGCCCAGTTCCAGGGCCGCACCCCCACCACCACGAACGACCACCCCCGCCGACGCCCCCGCGTCACCGCCAGCTAGACGAGAGAGGACTGATCAGCCATGACTGCCAGCCCGCCGCAGGTGAACGGCCAGGCCCGGCCGCCCGCCCCGCCCGTGCTGGGGGACTGGCAGCCCATAGAGGCCGCTCCCGCCAGCGAAACCGCCACCCCCACCCCCACCCAGTCGACCGAGCTGGCCGACAGCGAGCTTGTCGCCCAGGCGCAGGCCGAGGCCATCCGTGCCCAGGCCTGGGCCCAGGCCGAGGAACGCCGTCTCAAGGCTGAGGCCGAAGCGGACGCGATCCGCGTGAAGGCCGAGGAAGAAGCGCGCAAGCTGCGGCTGGCCAACGATCGCGCCGAACGTAAGGCGGCCGAGGAGGCTGCCGCGTCCGAGGCGCGCATCGCCGAGCTCAACCGGCGCCGCGATGAGGCCGACCGGGCCCGCGAAGCCGCCGCCCGCCAGGACGAGGAGAAGCGGCAGGCCGAAGCCGAGCAGGCCCAGGCCGTCGAGAAGTCCAGCAAGCGATGGCGCCGCGTCGCCATGGGCTTCTACGCCCTGTGCGCCGGCGTGGCGCTGCCGGTGCAGATGGCCGCCTTCTACGACCCGAACGCCAAGTACCTGCTCGTCGCCCCGGTGTTCATCGAGGTGATCGCTCTGGTCGCTCTTGTCGGGGCGGCCTCGGCGGTGACCGCAGGGCGTGCCCATTGGCACTACCGGCTCGTTGCATGGGTGGGAGCCCTCACCGCGGCCACAATCAACATCGTCCACGGGCTCGACGCGTTCGACGCGGCGACCGCCTTCGGCACCGCCCTCGCGTCCGTCGCCGGCCCCGGCATGTGGGACCTCCACGAGCACGGCCGTATCCGGAAGCGTGACGGGAAGCTGTCGTGGCGCCAGCGGCACGCCCAGCGGAAGGCGGAGCGCGCGGAGGCCGCCCGGCAGGCCGCCGAGGAGAAGCGGCGGGCCGCCGAGAAGGAGGCCGCCGACAAGGCCGCGGCGGAGGCCGCGAAGAAGCTCGCCCAAGCGCGCGCCGAGAGGTTCCCGAAGGTCTGGGAGCACGCCCAGCGGCTCGCCGCAGCCCTTGGTGAGACGGCCGTCACCGAGGCCGTCTGGAAGCGCGCGCACCGAGACGTCGAGGGCGCCGACCCGGCCGAGTCCGCGGAGGTCATCCGCATGCGCAACGCGGCCGAGGCGAGGGTCGAAGCGGCCCGGCAGAAGCGGCCCGTGAACACCGCCAGCAAGACCACGTCGTCGCAGCGTGCATCGCAAGTGCCCGCGGCGAAGAAGACCCGCGTTTACAACCCGCCCACGCGCCGCGGAGTGCGCACGAAGGGCGACGTGAAGTATGCGCCCGCGGCGCGCCGCCAGGCCTCCATCGCTGCCCGTACCGCCGCCGCCAAGAAGCAGGAGGACTGACCCGTCATGGCCACCCCGCTGCCCGAAGAGCGCCCCACGCTGACGCTCGTCCCGCCACCCGCGACCCCCGTTTACAAGGAGCAGTCCGAGCCCGGCCGTCCGGCCTGGATTGAGTCCGCCCGCACGGTCGCCGCCCGCACCAACCGGATCGCCTCCCTGGCCCTGCTGCCGCACACCGTCCGCGGCTACCGGCAGCTCGGCCGGCGCTGGATCGACCGCTTCCACGACGACTATCCGCAGATGATCGCCTCCACGAACCGGGCCATCCGCGAAGCCGCCGGCGACGTCAACCAGGAAGCCCGGCTCAAGGAACACCGGGCGCAGCTGCGGGAGGAGTACCGGCGGCACCGCCTCCTCTATAGCGGCAAGACTGCGGGCGTCGCCGGCGCGGTCGCCGGGGGAGTCGGCTTCGGCGCCGTCACCGGCAGTCTGTGGATCGACGTCGTTGCCGCGCTCGGCGCGTGGGGGATCGGCGCCTTCCACGGCCGCGACCGTGACAAGCCGTCCACGGAGGAGGTGCTCGGTCTGCCCGCCGAGGAGACGGTCCGCGGCCACGGTTCGGTCACCCTGGACGACCTGCCGGAGGGGGCGAAGCCGTTCCCGATCCGCCGCGCCGAAACTCCGCAGCAGGCCGCGATCTGCGTGCTGCTGGCGATGGCCGCCGAAGGCGTCCCGGTCGTGGAGGTGTGGGACGTGGAGCGGCAGCCGTGGGGCTGGCAGTGCAAGGTCCGGGTCAGCGAAGGCACCCCCGAGGCGATCATCACGAAGGCCGGGGGGCTGGAGACCCGGTTCGACCTGCCCGCCAACGGGGTCCGGCCGCAGCCGATGGTCGAGCGGCGAGCCTGCGCCATCCTCCGCCTCGTCGAGGGCGATCCGTTCGCCACCGCGCCTGGCCTGCCCTACCGGCCGCCGCTGTCGATGTCGATCACTGACCGGTTTCGGATCGGCACCAGCGTGGGCGGTGACCCCCTGGAGGTGTCCCTGGCCGGCGTGATGGGTCTGTGGGTCGCCGCATCCGGCGGCGGGAAGACCGGCATCCTGCAGGCCCTCGCCGAGGGCACCACCGCCTGCTACGACAACATCACCATCGACCTCGACCCGTTCGGCGACGGGCTTGAAGACCTCGGGGACGCCGTCCGGCTCACCGCCCGCACCAACGAACAGATCGAAGCCACGCTCCTGTTCTTCCTGGTCATGGCCAAGGCCCGCGCCCGGCTCCGCAAGAAGCTCGGCATGGGCAGGAAGTGGAAGGCCAGCCGCGAACACCCGGCCATCACGATCTTCTTCGACGAGTTCCCGAAGGCAACCGAGCTGGCCAAGGAACTGGCGATCGCGCTGATGCTGGTCGGCCGCAAGGAACTCATCCAGGTCGAGTTCGCATCTCAGGGCGCGACAACTGCCTACCTCCAGCAGAACATCGCCCAGATGATCGCCCTCAAGGGCGTCGGGCCCTGCAAGACCGGCGACACCCGCGCCGTCTTCGGCGACGACGCCGTCCGGGAGGGCTGGCTGCCGCACAAGCTCAGCCCGGCCACCGACACCGACCCCAAGGACGCCGGCCACATCTTCATCCAAGGCGTCCCCGGCAAGCCGGACGAGCCGATCGAATACGCAGTCCACGAGGCGCCGTCCGAGACGCTGCGGAAGCTCGCCGCCGAGCGGAAGGCGGCGGGGCTTCTGGAACCGGACCAGGACTCGCTGCGCGCCATGCCCGACGTCGACCTGCCCGACATCGGTATGCCGCTGCCGAAGCTCCGCACCTGGGAGCAGCTGCTGCGCCTGTGCGGCGCCGAGCCGCCGGAGGGCGCCGCGGCCGAGGGCGCCGCCCGGGTCGTCGTCGAGGACGCGGTCACCGTGATGGAGAAGCAGGGCGTCGACCGGATGAAGACCGAAGCGCTGCTGCTGGCCCTGCGCGACTACGGGAGCGCCTACCTGGCGTGGACCGTCGACGACCTGAAGGCCCGGCTGAAGGAGGCTGGCGCGGGATCGCCGGAAACGCTCGGCCGAATCGGCGACGAGCAGAACCCGCGCGGCTACAAGCTCGCCAAGCTTGCCTCGCTCCTGTGACCGATACGCGAAGTATGCACCCCTGATCAGGGCCTGCTCAGCCCTGCTCAGGCCACAAACCCGCAGGTCACAGCCGCTCAGCCCGCTGCTCACGACCTGCTCACCGACTGCTCTGAGCAGCCCCTGATCAGTCCCCTGAGCAGCCCTGACCTGCACATTCACCCGCTGAGCAGCCCTGAGCAGCGGGAACAAACCGCCACAAAGCAGAAACGGAGACCGATCATGCCCAAGATGTGGAAGCCCGGCCAGGAGAAGAAGTTCTGCCGCGAACTCCAGCTCGGCAAGCCCTACTACGTCATCCACAACGTCGAGCGGCGCGTGGCGCCCTACGAGGACGCCCAGCTCTACAGCGAGTACGTCTTCACGAAGCGGCTGCCGATCACCGGCACCCCCTGCACCGCATACGGCGCCGCCGCCAGCACCTTGCTCCGCCAGCACGGCCCCATCTACGACGCGCCGCCCCGCGGCATGCGCAACATCGCCAGCCCCGCCCCGCAGGTCGCCGGCCCACTCCCGAAGGGCTACACCGCCCCGCTCGACGAGGCCGAGATCCGCGGCCTGGAGAAGCGCGTCGCCGACATGCCCGACCCGAAGAAGCGGCGCTGGGGCCGCTGAACCCGCCGGGGCGCCCCTCGATGCCTGCCAGCGACCAGGGACGCCCCGCACCTCCCACCCACCAAGAGCGAGCAAGGAGATCACCATCATGGCACCCCGCATGAACGACCAGCAGTGGGAGGCCCAGAACGGCCGCCTCTCACCCGGCGAAGCCACCGCCCGCGGCCTCTGCTGGTGCTGCAGCGGCAACGGGTTCCTCTTCAGCGCGTTCGGCGGCAAGCAGATCAAGACGCGCTGCCCCGAGCGGTGCGACCACGGCAAGGCCAAGCGGTGACCGCGACCATCGCCCCCGCGGCAACCCCGCCCAAGGAGCTGGGCTTCGACGAGCGGCTCGTGCTCGCCGTCCTCGCCGTCGACGCCCGGAACGACAGCACGCCGCTCGACCTGGCCGACGTGATCCGGCTCCCCAGCGAAACGCCCCCGATGCCGGCGCCCAGCCCGTACCCCACCCCGATCGCTCAGCTCCTTCACCGCGCCCGCGCCCGCATCGAGACCGTCGGCTGGTGCCGGGACGCCGCCTTCGACGAGCACGGCGCCGTTTGCCCCATCCACGCCATCCGGCAGGAAGCCGCCACCCGCGGCCAAGCCGACGAGGCGTGCGTCCTGCTGCTCGAGACCATCGAGCGCGACTTCGGAGATCACACCATCCCCGCCTGGAACCGGCGTCAGCCCGGCGCTGCCCCCGTCCTCCTCCAACTCGACCGCGCCGCTCAACTCGCCGACAGCCGAAACCTGTAAGGAGACAGCCGTGCCCAAAAAGCCCACCCCCGAAGAGATCCAAGAGGCCGGCCGCCAGCTCCAGCGCGGTGGCTTCCTCGGACGAGGCAGCAGCAAGAAGGCAGACCGGGTCCTCGAAGAGGCGGTCGCCGCCGGTCTGGACCAACAGGCCGTCGCCATGGCGATTCTCTCCGCCGCAGCAGACTACGAGCCTCGTCGGTGGGCGCGATGACGCCCCGGCCCGCCCCCGTTTGGTGGCCGGAAGCAGTGGCCGCTGCTTCTCGCCGGCGTCACGTCACCGGCATGCTCCTCGCCCACGCCACCCCCACCGTCGAGCGCGGCCGGCTGCTGCTGCACTTCGACCGGCCCGACATCGCCGCAGCCTGGCAAGAAAGCCGAGCCGACGCCGCCCTCGAAGGAGCACTCGCCCACCTCGGCTGGGCCATGCCCATCGAGGTCCTCCCCGTCGCAGGGCAGGAGTCGGTGACCGCCTGATCGCGGTCACTGCTTGACCGAGCCGATCACCGTATGTCACAGTGCCCCCAGGGCAGGACACGTGTGCCCGCAAGCCTCTGAGGCCCCCAGCTACTGCCGGGGGCCTTTCGCATGCCCCGGGGAGGCCGCATGGACGTCACCGAGCTGTACCCGGACGACCTCGTCTACGAGCACGAAGCGACCGCGGCAACGGGAGTCCCGGGGACGGTCATCCGGCAGTGGGCGCGCCGCGGGAAGATCCAGCGCTTCCAAGGCGACGGCCGGCTCACCGGGCAGGGCCACGAGTACAAGACCATGTACGCCCTGCCCGAGATACGCGAACGCGCCCGCACCTACCGGCCCATGCCACAGCGTGCCCGCCGCGCCGCCTGACCGTCCCGCCGTCCACGCCCCCGTCGTAGGCGGCGGGACTCAACTGGTACGGATCCCCTGACTTGCGGATCATCACCGTCGAGAACGACGACAAGGTCATGCTCTGCCCCGTTCCGGCGAAGAAGGAAGGCGCCGCACGCATCCTCGCCACCATGGTCAACGGCGAAGCCACCGGGGTGGACAAAGGGGAGTAGCCCCTCCGGTACCCCCAGGGGGATGCCGGGGGGTACCGCCCCACCTACCGGCCTGGGGCTGAGGGCAGGGCACAGGGGAGGAGGGGCATGCCCACCGCACCACCAACCAGATGCGGAGCGGCTGGCTGCTACGGGTTCGCCACCAAGCGCGGCCGATGTGACGAGCACCAGCCGCAGCCCTGGGCCAACCGAGCTCGCAAGCAGGACCGCTACGGCATGAGCTCCGGCACGATGCGCTCACTGAAGAGGCGAGTCGAGCAGCGAGACAACGGCTGCTGCTATGTCTGCGGTCGCGAGGCTGAAGAGGGCGAGACCTTCGACCTTGAGCATAAAATCCCCATCAGTGAGGGCGGCTCGGCGAGGGACATGGACAACCTCGGGCTGATCTGCGCTGAGGACCATGAGCTGAAGTCGAAGGCCGAGGCTGCGCGGGCCAATCGGGCCCGAGCTGAACGTCGGAGAGCGAACCGCGGGACCTCTGATCTCGATCCACCGGCCCGGGAGCGGGGGTAGGGGGGTCAGAATCTCTGTCGTGATCGTCTGGGGGCCCGCCGCGGTCAGTGAGGGAGATGCCTGCACAGAATTGGGCATAGGGGGTCTGTGATCATGGGCCGTACTGCTCAGCCCGCCGCTCTGAAGCTGATCAAGGGGCGTGGGGACGGCAAGGACACCGCGGGCCGGCCGGTCAATCTGGGCCCGGCGTTCAAGCGGGTGCCGCCGAACCCGCCGTCGTGGTTGTCACGCGAGGCGGCGGCCGAGTGGAAGCGGGTCGTGCCTGGTCTGTCCCGGCTGGATCTGCTGAAGCCGGAGGATCGGGCGGCGCTGGCGGCGTACTGCGAGGCGTGGGCGACGTTCGTGCAGGCGACGCGCACGGTGCAAGAAGAGGGGCAGGTCATCGAGGCCCGGCAGGGCAAGCTGGCTCACCCGTGTGTGGGCATCGCTCGTGCGGCCGGCCGCGAGATGCGCAGTTGGGCGGCGCACTTCGGGCTGACCCCGTCGACGGAGCAGGCCCTGGCGAGGGGGGCCGACGATGGCGACGAGGACGACAACCCGTTCGGCTGAGCTGCCGGACGAGGTCGAGCTTGAGCGGCTGAAGCTGTCGCCGGAGGTCGCCTGGTATCTCGTCTCGCGGGGTATCCCGCTGCCGGACTGCCCGCCGCTGATTCAGACTCCGTCACCGGGTGAGGCTCCGGGCGCGGTGTTCGATCCGGACCGCGTGGACAAGGTCATCAAGGCGTTCTCGCTGCTGCGGCACACGCAGGGGCAGTGGGCGGGGCAGCCGTTGCGGCCGGATCCGTGGCAGGTGGCGTACATTCTGGCGCCGGTCTTTGGATGGGTGCGCTGGGACGACGACGCGGATGCCTACGTGCGGATCGTGCGCGAGCTGTATGTGGATGTGCCCCGCAAGAACGGCAAGTCGACGTTGGCCGGGGGCCTGGCGATCTACATGACGTGCGCGGACGGCGAGGGTGGCGCGCAGGTCATTACGGCGGCGACGACGAAGGAGCAGGCGGGGTTCGTCTTTGAGCCGGTGAAGAAGCTGGCGGAGGCGGCCCCGGCGTTGAAGCGGCATGTGAAGCCGCTGAAGCACATCATCCTGCACCCCAGGAGCGGCTCCTATTTCAAGCCGATCAGCTCGGTGGCGGGCGCGCAGCACGGAGCGAACATCCACTGCGCGATCATCGACGAGCTGCACGAGCACAAGACGCCCGAGCTGGTGGAGACGATCGAGACGGGCACGGGGTCTCGTCGCCAGCCGCTGATCGTCATCATTACGACGGCGGACTCCGGTAAGCGGGAGAGTGTCTACGACCGGAAGCGGCAGCGGATCGAGAAGCTGGCCCGTCGGGTGTTCGAGGCGCCGAGTGTGTATGGCGTGGTGTGGGCGGCGGAGCGGGATGACGACCCGCACGTCGAGGCGACGTGGCGGAAGGCGAATCCCGGGTATGGGGTGTCGCCGACCCGCTCGTATCTGCAGGCGAAGTCGGATGAGGCGAAGCAGTCCCCGGCGGACCTGGCGAAGTACCTGCGGCTGCATTTGGGCCGGCGGACGAAGCAGGAGACGAAGTTCCTGACGCTGGAGTCGTGGAACCGCAATGCGGGCATGGTCGACGAGGCCAGGCTGCTGGGCCGTGAGGCGTATGGCGGTCTGGACTTGGCGGCGACCTCTGACCTGCTGGCGCTGTGCTGGCTGTTTCCGGACGAGAGCGGCGGCTACGACGCCTTGTGGCGGTTGTGGACGCCGGAGGACAATGTCGAGGCGCTGGATCAGCGCACGGCGGGTGCCGCGTCGGTGTGGGTGCGTGAGGGCCTGCTGGTTGCGACGCCTGGGAATGTCGCCGACTACGACTACATCCAGCTGCAGGTGGAGCGGGACCTGGATGCCTTCGACGTGCGGGCTTTGGGCTATGACCCGTGGTCCGCGGTGCCGTTGACGAACAAGCTGGCTGAGGCGAACGCGCCGATGGTGAAGGTCCGGCAGGGCTTTGTCACTATGAGCCCGCCGCTGAAGGAGTTGCAGCGCCTGCTGTTGAAGGGTACGCCCGCGAAGCCGATGTTCCGGCACGGCGGCAACCCGGCGGTGACGTGGATGGTCGACAACTTGGCTGTGGCGATGGATCCGGCCGGCAACGTGAAGCCGGACAAGGCACGCAGCGCCGAGAAGATCGACGCAGTGTCTGCGGCAGTGACGGCGCTGTCGGAGGCGATGGCCCGCGAGGTGCCGGTGAAGTCGGCTTACGAGGACGGCGGCCTGGAGGTCGTGTGAGGGGGTGGCCGTCGTGTGGGGCTGGTTTCCGTGGCGCAGGACTGCGGTGCGCAGGCGGGTGGTGGTGAACCTCTCTGATAAGGCGTTCGCTGGGGTGTTGTGGGCGAAGCGGGGTCCGCTGTTGGTGCTGCGGGACGTGACGCTGATGCAGCACGGGGCGGCGGATACGCCGATGGACGGTGAGGTCATCGTCGAGCGCGCCCGGGTGGAGTTCATTCAGGTGGCGGGAGGCTGACGTGGCGTTCGTCGTCTCCCAAGGGCAGCTTTCGGCGGTGTCGGTGGCGCCTCTGGCTGCCCCAGCCGCCTATGTGCGGCTGGCTGATGGGATCTACCACGAGTACGCGCACTTGTACCGGTGCCAGCCGCAGATCCGCACGGTGGTCAGTTTCCTGGCCCGGAACATTGCTCAGTTGGGCCTGCACGCCTTCCGCAGGGTGTCGGACACGGACCGGGAGCGGCTGACGGATCATCCACTGCCGCAGATCCTGGCTGCTCCGGGCGCCCAGCTGACGCGGTACCGGCTGATCGAGCGTCTCGTGTCGGACATCGCGATCTATGACACGGCGTACTGGGTGAAGGTCCGTGTCGATGGCGGCAACGTGATCGGGGTGATCCCGGTGCCGCCGTCCAGGATGACGATCGAGGGCGCCAGCTGGCTGCAGCCGGAAGCCTTCAGGATTCACGGCTCCAAGGGCGATCTCGAGCTCGCACCCGATCAGGTGGTGCATTTCCACGGCTACGACCCGGTGGACCTGCGGTACGGCTCGTCGCCGATCGACGCCTTGCGCAGTCTGCTGGCGGAGGAGTTCGAGGCGAACCGGGCGCGCGAGCAGATGTGGCGCAACGGCGGCCGGCTGTCCGGCGTGCTGAAGCGGCCCGCGGATGCGCCCGCGTGGGCCGATGGGGCGAAGGCCCGGTTCCGGGAGGGCTGGCGCGGCTACGTCGAGAGCGGGCAGGGCACGCCGATCCTCGAGGACGGCATGTCCTACGAGCAGCTGGCGATCGATCCGGCGAAGGCGCAGTACATCGAGGCCCGGAAGTTGACCCGAGAGGAGGTCGCGGCGGCGTACCACATTCCGCTGCCGATGGTCGGGATCCTCGACAACGCGACGTTCTCCAACATTCGCGAGCAGCACCAGCAGTTGTACCAGGACACGCTCGGCCCGTGGCTGCAGATGATCCAGGAGGAGATCGGTCTCCAGCTCATCCCGGACCTGCCGGACTCCGAGGGCGTGTACGTCGAGTTCAACCTGCAGGAGAAGCTCCGCGGCTCGTTCGAGGAGCAGGCGCAGCAGCTGCAGACCGCGGTGGGTGCGCCATGGCTGACCCGCAACGAGGCCCGGGCCCGGATGAATCTTCCGCAGATCGATGGCGGAAACGATCTCATCACCCCCATGAACGTCCTTGTCGGCGGACAGGCGTCGCCGACCGATTCGGCACCGGAGGCTGCGGCCCTCCCAAAAGGTCGGGGCCGCCTGGTGTTGATGAAGGCGGCCGGGGCGAGCAGGCCGGACGATCTTGGGGACTTCGACGAGGAGCTTGAGGCGTTCACGGCCGCGCTGGAGCGGTGGACGAACCGGCAGTCGGCGCGTCTGCTGTCCCGGGCGGGCGCCAAAGCGGACAGCATTCCGGACCTGCTGGCCTGGTGGGACGAGGGCGCCGAGGACCGGCTGGCGGAGCTGCAGGCTCTGCTGGCCGAGCACGGCTACCGGATCGCCCAACTGTCGGCGTGGGGTGTGCTGGAGGCGTTCAACCCTGAGGCTGCGGGCTGGGATCCGGAGGTCATGCTGCCGTGGCTGCTGGCTGCAGCGGAGACGCACGCGTCCCAGCATGAGCAGGCCGGCCGGGACGCGGTTGCTGCGGTGCAGGAGGACCCGGGCGAGGACTGGCGGGCCGGGCTGGAGCACGCGGCCGGGCTGTGGGCTGTGGCTGCCCAGGTGCGGGCGTCGACGGCGGCGACGGAGGCCCGCGGCTTCGGCTCCCACGATGCGGCTGGCGTGTCCGGGGTGACGAAGAAGATCTGGCGGACGGGCGGGGCGAACCCGCGGCCGTCGCATCGGGCCCAGGACGGCGAGGCGGTGAGCCTCGATGACGTCTTCTCGAACGGTCTCAGGTGGCCCGGCGACGGCAAGGGTGAGGCCAAGGAAACCGCGAACTGCAAGTGCCGTCTCGACTACGCACAGGAGTAAGGATGCGAATCAAGAGCTGCCCCGTGCGCATCAAGGCGGCGGGTGAGCACGAGGGCACCGACGAGGGGACGTTCGAGGCGATCGTCGCCGCGTACAACCTCGACAGCGTCGGCGACAAGATCACACCGGGGGCGTTCGCGGACACCCTCGCCGAGTGGAAGGGCCGCGGAGATCCGATCCCGGTGCTGTGGTCGCACATGTCCCACGACCCCGAGTACCACATCGGGGAGGTGCTGGAGGCCGAGGAGCGGCCGGAAGGCCTGTGGGTGAAGGCCCGTATCGACACGGAGCCCGGCTCGAAGGCCGCCCAGGTGTACAAGCTGCTGAAGGGCCGCCGCGTCACCCAGTTCAGTTTCGCCTACGACGTCGAGGAGGGCGCGTGGGTCGACCAGAATGACGGCGAGGGATACTACGAGCTGCGCAAGCTCAAGCTCTACGAGGTCGGCCCCACCCTGATCGGCGCGAACCAGGCCACGGAACTGCTGGACGTCAAAAGCAGCGACGGCGCCACCATGCGCATCGCGGTCGAAGGCGCTTCCGCCGCCCAGACCGAGGAGCTTCGCCAGGCCCTGACAGGGGCCATGGCGGCGAAGGCCGGCAGGACGCTGTCGGCGAAGAACGAGGAGCGCGTGAAGGAGATCGCGCGACTCGCCAAGGAGCTGCTGGACTCCCTGTCTTCCAGCACGGACGACGAAGAGAAGGCCACGCCGAACCCGCCCGAGACGCCCTCGCCGCAGACGCCTGCGGCCAAGGAAGCTCCGGCCGGCCCGAGCCCCGCCTCGCTCCGTCAGCTCGCCGACCTTCAGGCCCTCGAGGCCGAGGTCTCCACGCTCACGGGATGAGGACCCCATGCCTGTCAAGACCGACGAGCTCCTCGACGAGCTCACCCACCACCTGAAGGAAGCCCGGGAGATCGCGGCGAAGGCCGAGACCGAGGACCGGGACTTCACTGACGAGGAGCGCACACTCCTCAACGAGCACATGGCCAAGGCCAAGGAGGCCAAGGCCGGCCTGGAGAAGGCGAAGGCGACCGCGACGATGCGGCAGGCCCTCGCGGATCTCGGTGACGGTGTCGAGCTGAACGAGAAGTCCGGTGAGCGCCGCACGGCTTCCGGGCTGATCGTCCCGGAGGGTGCGGGCAGCCTCGGCGAGTCGTTCGTCAAGAGCGACGCGTACCAGGGCCTGATGGCGTCTGCGCCGCGCGGCGGCTTCGGCGCGAAGGCGCGCGTCCAGTCGATGCCGGCCAGCTACAAGAGCCTGGTCACGGGCGCTTCCGACACGTCGGCCGGCGGGTTCGTGCAGACCGACTACCGCGGTCTGCAGGTGGGCCTGGATCTGTTCCAGCGTCCGCTGCGGCTGCGGGACGTCGTCGCGAACGGCACGACTGGCTCGGACACCATCGAGTACGTGCGGGTCACGTCGACGACGAACGCGGCGGCGCCGGTGGCGGAGGCCACGACATCGGCGGCGCCGACGGCCCCTGGTACGGCGGGTGCGCTGGTTCCGGCGGCCGGCGGCGGCTACAAGCCCGAGTCCGGGCTGGCCGTGGCGAAGGTGACGACGCCGGTGCGGACGATCGCGCACTGGATCCCGATCACCAAGCGGGCCCTGTCGGATGCGGCGCAGATCCGCACCCTGATCGACTCCTTCCTCCGGTATGGCCTGGAGGAGGAGCTCGAAGACCAGATGATCTCCGGTGACGGCACCGGGGAGAACTTTGAGGGCCTCTCCAACGTGAGCGGCATCCAGACGCAGGCCTGGGACGCCACGGGCACTGGTGAGGACATGCAGCGCCTGCGCACCCTGCGCAAGGCCAAGACCAAGGTCTACACCGTGGGCCGCAGCGTGCCGAACGCGTACCTGCTCAACCCGGCCGACGTCGAGTCCATCGACCTCAGCGTGAACGGCAACGCCGACTTCTACTTCGGCGGCCCGGGAGCGGCTGGCACTGCGACGGCCCTGTGGGGCCTGCCGGTCATCCAGACCGAGGCGGTCCCGGCGGGCACCGGCTACGTCGGTGACTTCCGCAAGGCGATGCTGTGGGACCGCGAGCAGGCCAGCATCACGGTGACGGACAGCCACGCGGACTTCTTCGTGCGGAACCTGGTGGCGATCCTCGCCGAGATGCGCGCGGCTTTCGGCGTCATCCAGCCGTCCGCGTTCGTCGAGATCGACCTGGCCGCGTGACCCTCCTCAACTCGCGGATGATACGAGGGCGGTGCCCGGTGTGCGGCGGTGAGCACGCCGCATGCGGCCCGCCCTCGAAGCCCGTGCCCGTCGACCAGCGAATGGAGGTGGCCACCATGGGTGAGCCGCTGAAGGAGTACGAGGTCACGCTGCCGGGTGGCAGGACGACCACGATGAAGCTGAACGAGGCCGACGCCGAGCGGTACGGCGTCCTCGAGGGAACTTCCGGCGAGCAGCAGGAGCAGACCGGCGAGGCGCCCGCCGAGGACACCGCGGCCAAGTCCCGGACGACGACCCGCAACAAGGCCCGCACGGCCTCGTCCGACAAGGGCGATGGCTGAGCCTCTGGCCGACCCGGCAGAACTGGCCGCATCGCTCGGGGCCGCAGCCGACGACCCCAAGCTGCTGTGGGCGCTGAACGCCGCCTCCCGGCGGTTCCGCGGCGCCGTGCGGCATCCGGTTTCGCTGGTCACCGGCGACGCCTTCACTCTGGACGGCAACGGAACCGAGTCGGTGCTGCTGCCGGCCGCGCCGGTCCTGGCCGTCACTTCGGTCACCCTGGACGGGACGGACCTGGTGGTGGGGACGGACTACTCGTGGTCTGCCGACGGCTTCCTGCGGCGCCTGAACGGCTGCTGGCCGGACCGGCTGCGCTGCATCAGCGGCGTCTACGACCACGGGTACGAGCCGATCCCGGAGGACATCCAGGAGGTCGTCATCGACCAGGCGCGGGCCATGTTCCGCATCGACCCCGGGGTGCAGACCAAGACGGTCGGCGGGCAGAGCGTCACGTTCGGCGTGCAGGCGGCGATCGGCGTCACCTCCCAGTGGACGGCCGCGGTCGAGCGCTACCAGCTCAACCGGGGTGACCGGCCGTGATGTTCAACCAGAGCGCGGTGCGGGTCCGGGCCGGCACGAAGACGGACCGGGGCGGCAACACCGTCCCGGACTGGTCGCCCGGCGCGGTGAACCGACTGACGGTGACCGGGCTGAACATCCAGCCCAACAACCAGGCCGAGGAAGCCGACGAGCAGCGCAACGCGGTCGTCACCGGCTACCGGGTCCAGTCGGCCGAGGGCACCAGCCCTGACATCAAGGCCACCGACCGCATCGACTGGCGCGGCCAGGTGTACGAGGTGGACGGCGAAGTTGCCGTCTGGCCGGACCTGTTCACCGACAGTGTCCATCACATCGAGTTCGTCATGGTGCGTGCCACCGGATAGGAGGTGGACGTGCTGGAACGCTTCGAACTCGACTCGGCCGGGGTGCGGGAGATCCTGCGCGGCCCGGAGGTGCGGGACTTGATCGACGGGATCGCCGACGAGGTCGCAGGCAACGTCCGCGCTCTCGTCCCGGCAGGAACGACGATCGAGGTGCGCGGCTACACCACGGACCGGGGTGCGGCGACGGTGGTCGTGGCGGACGTGCAGGCCATGGCCTGGCAGGCCCGCGACGGCATCCTCACCCGCGCGGCCGGCTCTGCCGGGCTTGAGGTGAAGGCGTGGCAGCGGTGAAGCCGCTGGTGGTGTTCGGAGACGTGCAGGCCGCGGGTGCGGAGGTGCTGCGGACGGCTCTGGCGGCGCGGCCGGAGCCGTTCGCAGCCGGGGTCACCGTCGGCACCAAGGTGCCGACGGTGCGCTCCCCGGAGGATCCGCTGCTGCCGTTCGTCCTGGTCCGCAAGGACTCGGATCTGCCTCACCCGTCCATGGCCAACACGCGGTGCACGCTGCGCTGCACCGTCTGGCATCAGGACGCCGACCAGGCGCACGACCTGGCCATGCTGTGCCAGGGCCTGTGGCTGGTCCATTCCGGGCCGATCATTCGCGGCTTCCGCCCCGGGACGGGGCCGCTGCCCACCACGGACGACGGCTCCGGCATCGACCTGTCGACTTTCACGGCGATCGCCAACGTGAAACCGCAGCCGCTCACGGCGTAACGGCTGCTGCCGAACCGCGACGACAACCCCCTGTACCGAGATGAGGAGGACGCCGTGGCCGGCGACCCGCTGAAGGCAAATCTGTGGACGGACGCGGACGTCTACATCTCCACGAACCTCTCCGCGACCTTGCCCGCCAACGCGGGCACCCCGTTCGGGCCGGACTGGGATCTGGTCGGCCTGCTCGACGGCGACGAGGGCTTCCCCGAGTCTCGCGACGAGGACACCGACGACAAGTTCGCCTGGGGCGGCATCCTCGTCAGGACGAGCCGCAACCACTTCAAGCTCACCAAGTCCTTCACTGCGCTGGAGGACAACGCCACCACCTACAGCCTGCTGTGGCCGGGCTCGTCGGCGACGCAGATCGTCGTGCCCCGTCCGGCGAAGGTTCTGGTGGCGTTCGAGACGCGCGAGGGCGACAAGGTCCGCCGCCTGATCTCGGCGAACTACGCCGAGGTGTCCCTGGATGGCGACCACGGTGAGAACGAAGCGGACCTGGAGTCCATGACGTTCGCCGCCACGATCTACCCCACGGGCGGCGGCGTGCTGTTCAACCGGCAGACCACCCCGGTCCTGACCGGCCTGTCGGTGACCCCGGCAACGCTGGCCCTGGCCGACGGAGAGATCGGCGCGCTGACGGCGACCGCCAGCTACGACGACGCCACCACCGCCGACGTCACCGCTCAGGCGACCTGGGTGTCCTCGGCGCCGGCCGACGCGGTCGTCTCCGCCGGCTTCGTCACGGCCGTGGACCCGGGGTCGGCGACGATCACCGCCACCTACGAGGGCCAGTCCGATACCTGCGCCGTCACTGTCACCTGATGACCGCCGGGGCGCGGTAGTTCGTCGCGGTTCGGCCGCGCCCCGGTGCTCCACCTCGAACCGCGGAGGGAACCGCGACATGCGCCTGACCTACACCGATGCCGACATCGCCGCCAAGGCGGTGCAGCTCGGACTCATCCAGGACGGCGACGACCTGCCACGGCAGATGCGTGGCCGCGTTGTTGCTGCGCTGCTGCAAGAGCAGGCCGCGTCCGAGTCGGGAGCCAGCCCGGAGCCGCAGTTGGCGAAGGAGATCGTCGTCCAGCCGGGCGGGGCCATCGTCGTCGACGGCGAGCCGTTCCCGTGGCTGGTCGCGAAGCAGCCCATGGAGATCACCCTCCACCCAGATGGTCTCAGCACCGTCCGCCTGACGCTGATCGCCGAAGCCGTCCAGATCATCAAGCCCGAACCGCGAGAGGAACCGCGATGACCACCCGAACCGCGACAAAGAGCCGCCCTGCTGACGACCAGCCGTTCGACTTCAACCTGGACGCAGTGCAGGCCGAAGTCGATCTCACCCCGTGGCGCGTCCACTGGGGCGGCAGGCGGTGGGAGTTCGCCCACATGGAAGACCTCGACGTGTGGGGTCTGATCGAAGCCGCAGAGGGTGGGGACATCGCGGCCACCGTCGGCGTATTCAAGGCCGCGCTCGGCGAGAAGGACTGGGAGGACTTCCGCAAGATCCGCCTGCCGCAGTACAAGCTGAAGGCCCTCTTCGACGCCTACAAGCAGCACTGCGGCGTGGGCGAGGGGGAATCCGAGGCCTCGTCCGACTCCTGAAGGAGCACGGCGAGGCAGTCCAAGCAGACCTGCGCCAGCACTACGGCGTCAGGCTCAGCGACCTGTTCGCGCGAGACGCCCAGGGGCGCCGTCTGCTGACGTGGCGGGAGCTCGGCGGCTACATCCGCCAACTCCCGCCGGACGCCCGCACCAGGCTCGTGCTGGGCGACGACGAGAGCATCTGGGGCCTGCAAGAGCACCTCACCGCCGTCGTCATCGACGAACTGCGCGCGGCGAACTGGCAGCGGTCACAGGAAGGCGTCCCCAAGGGGAAGCAGAAACCGGCCCCGAAGCCGTTCCCGCGCCCGGGCGTGGGCGCGAAAGCCAAGCGGGCGGACAAGAACAGCCCCGAGCGGCAGGAAGCCCGGCAGCGCGCGCTACGCAGGGCTGCTGAACGGAAGCGAGCCCTGGCCGCTGGAGAGATCACCTGACGGGAGGTGCCCATGCCGTCCGTCGGGTACGCCACCATCCAGATCATTCCCAGTGTCCGCGGCATCTCGGACGAGATCCGCCGCCAGCTGACCGGCCCGGCCGGCGACGCGGGTGAGCAGGCCGGGCAGCAGACCGGACGCCGGTTCGCTGACGCCTGGAAAGTCGGTCTCGCGGCGGCCGGCGCAGCTGCTGGGGCGATCCTGGTGGCGTCCACAGTGTCGGCGGTGGAGAAGGAGCGGATGGCCGATCGGCTGTCCGCCCAGCTCGGCCTGTCCGGCAAGGGGGCCAAGCAGGCGGGAAAGATCGCGGGGGAGCTGTACTCCAAGGCGGTCGTCGATTCCTTCGAGGACGGCGCCGCCGCGGTGCGGGCCGTCATGGGGTCGGGGCTGATCGACGAGAAGGCCACCACCAAAGCTATCGAGTCGATCACCACGAAGGTCGCCGATCTGGCCAGCACGTTCGAGCAGGATCTGGTCGGCACCACTAACGCGGCCACCCAGCTCATCCGCACCGGCCTGGCGAAGGACGCCCCGGCCGCCCTGGACCTGCTGACGAAGGGCCTGCAGTCGTCCGCCGACAAGGCGGGCGACTTCATGGACACGATCAACGAGTATTCGACCCAGTTTCGCAAGGCCGGGCTCGACGGAGCCACTGCGATCGGCCTGCTCAACCAGGCGATCCGTGCCGGTGCCCGCGACAGCGACGTTGCAGCCGACGCGATCAAGGAATTCTCGATCCGGGCCGTCGACGGATCTGAGTCCACCTCCGACGGCTTCAAGGCGCTCGGCCTCAACGCGGACGACATGGCGAAGAAGTTCGCCAAGGGTGGCTCTGCGGCCAACGGCGTCCTCGACCTCACGCTCGACAAGCTGCGCAGCGTGAAGGACCCGGTCAAGCAGTCCCAGGTCGCTGTCCAGCTGTTCGGAACCCAAGCAGAGGATCTGGGGGCCGCTCTACTGGCGATGGACCCCTCTGCAGCTGCTGATGGACTGGGCAAGGTCGGCGGCGCCGCCAAGAGCGTCGGTGACACCATTCGGAGCAACACGTCGACCGAACTGAAGATGCTGCAACGGCAGTTCATGGGCGCCATCGGCACTGTAGTGCAGTCCGTAGTGCTGCCCGCCTTGCGCGGACTCGACGACGCGGTCCGATGGGTGGGTGAAGCCGCTGCCGCGACCGGCCGCTGGTTCCAGGAGTGGGGCGCCTGGTTGATCCCTGCTGCCGCACTTGTCGGCGGTCTGACGATCGCGCTGAACGCGCAGGCCATCGCGACGGGGCTGGTCACCGCCGTCTTCGCTGTCTACCGCGGTGCGATTCTGGCGGGAACCGCCGTCACACAAGGATTCGCAGCCGCTCAGGCCCTGCTGAACTCCATCATGGCGCTCAACCCGATCACGCTGATCGTGATCGCCCTGGTGGCGCTCGGAGCAGCCCTCGCCGTGGCCTGGAACAAGAGCGAGACGTTCCGGCAGATCGTGATGGCCGCCTGGCAGGGCATCCAGACGGCGGTCCTGTACGTCTGGAACAGCGTTCTCAAGCCTGCGTTCGAGGGCATCAAGGTGGCCCTCGCCGCGGTCGGTGCCGCGTTCGCTTGGCTGTGGAACACGGTCATCAAGCCGGTGTTCTCGTTCATCGACACGGCGGCGCGCGTCCTGCTGACCGTCATCACGATCGTCGTGTTCGGGCCCATCTACCTCGCGGTCAAGCTGCTCGGCGCCGTCTTCTCATGGCTGTGGACGAACGCGATCAGCCCGGTCGTCGGGTGGATCGTCACCGGGCTGGGATACCTGTGGTCCGGCGTCAAGGTCATCTTCGGGTGGTTCACGGCCGGGTTGCGCACCGTGGGGCGGTGGGCGACGTGGCTCTGGACGAACGCCATCTCGCCGGTGGTCGGCTGGGTTGTCGACGGCTTCCGCGCGATGTGGACGGGCGTGAAGGTCATTTTCGGCTGGTTCAATGCCGGCCTGCGCACGGTGGGCGGCTGGGCGAAATGGCTGTGGACCAACGCTGTGCAGCCCGCCATGAACGGCATCAAGACTGTCATCTCGACCGTCTGGGAGTCCGGGATCAAGCCGGTGTTCGACAAGCTGAAGGCGGCCACCGGGCAGGTAGGGAAGGCATTCGACGCGGCCCGCGCCGCCATCAAGGTGGCCTGGGACAAGATCAAGGGCATTGCCAAGGCGCCGGTGAAGTTCATCATCGACACCGTCTACAACGGCGGCATCGTCAAGGTGTGGAACAAGGTCGCCGGAGCCTTCGGCGCCCCCAAGCTTAACCCCATCCAGGGCTTCGCCACTGGTGGCGTGCTGCCCGGCTATACCCCTGGCAGGGACGTGCACCTCGCGGCCTTGTCCGGCGGCGAGGCGGTCATGCGGCCCGAGTGGACCCGCGCGGTCGGCCCCGGCTATGTCCACTCCATGAACGCGGCTGCGCGATCCGGCGGTGTCGCCGGCGTGCAGCGCGCCCTCGGCCTGCCCGGATTCGCCGACGGCGGGATCTTCGGCTGGATCGGGTCGGCGGCCTCCGAGACCGTGGACTTCGCCAAGGCCGGCGTCGACTGGCTGAAGGACGGCATCAAGGCCTCCGCCGAGGCCGGGTTGAACAAGGTCGTCAAGCCGCTGCTGAACAAGATCGCCGGGTCGGCGTCACTGTACCGGGACATGGTTACCGGCATCCCCAAGAGGATCATCAAGTCGATCCTCGGATACTCGGAGAAGGCCGACGGGAAGCTGGAGGCCGCGGGCATCGGCGGCAAGGGCTTCAAGTCCGCGCTCAAGTTCGCCCGGTCCCAGGCGGGCAAGCCCTACATCTGGGGCGGCGTCGGCCCCAAGGGCTACGACTGCTCCGGTTTCATGAGCGCGCTCGAGAACATCATCCGCGGCCTGAAGCCCTACTCCCGCCGGTGGGCCACCGGCGCCTTCTCCGGCGCCTCCGCCCCGTCTGGCTGGGTGCGCGGCGCGCGCTCCCCCTTCATGGTCGGCATCACCAACGCGGGTGTCGGCCACACTGCCGGCACGCTCAACGGGACCAACGTGGAATCGAGGGGCGGTGACGGCGTTGTCGTCGGCTCCCGCGCCCGCGGCTACAACGACAGCCTCTTCACCGACTGGTACGGCCTCAAGTACGACTCCGGTGGCTGGCTGAAGCCAGGCCAGGTCGGTGTCAACCACCTCGGCGAGCCTGAGGCGGTACTCACCCCCGCGCAGTCCACGGCGTTCGTGCAGCTCGCTGCGGCAGCAGCTCGTATGGCTGCGCAACCTACCCAGGCTCGCGAGTCGCCTCGAGGCGCCAACTTCGCCGACCTGCAGGTTGCGGTGTACGTCGGTAACCAGCCGATCACCGACATCGCCCGCGCTGAGGTCCGCACAGCCCAAGGCGAGCTCATCCAGGTACTCAACGCGATGTGAGGAGGCGACTGTGGCGATCCCCGGGAACCTCCTCTCCGCGGCGACCGAGTCAATGGACCCGTCCATCAGCGGCTGGACCTCCAAGCTGAACTGCACCCTGTCGAGGGGCAGCGGGGGCCGGAACGGGGACGGCTGCCTCGTCGTCAAGAGCGTGGCGGCCGGGGAGGTGCAGGCACGGACCGTCTCCAGCTACCGGATCATCCCCGGCACGACCTATTACGCGTTCGCGGACGCGTCCGGGTCGGTGGGGGAGCGGATCGGGATCCGCTGGCTGACCGCTACCGGCACCGAGGTGAGCATCTCGTGGTCGCTGACGACGACCGGCTCCTCTGCGAGCTGGCACCGGGTGAGCGTGGCCGCGGTCGCTCCGTCGGCGGCGCGCGGCGCCCAGGTGCTGCTGTCGTCCACGCCGGCGGCCGGGAACGTCAACCACTTCTGGGAGAACGTCTACCTCGGCATGCCGATCCGCACGACCGGCAACCTGTTGCCCTTCAACGTGGAGAGCACCGAGGTCGACGCCTCCGGGTGGACAGCCCTCGTCAACGCGACGATCACCCGCCAGGTGCCGGTCATGTCCTGGGCCGTGACGAACTATCTGGCGGGCGGGCACACCCTGGCGATGACCGCGGTCGCCGCGGGTAACGCCGCTGTCCAGTGCGTGGACCGGCCCGCGGTCACACCCGGCCAGGAGTACCTCGCCTACGCCTACCTGCAGCCGCCCGTCCTGTCGGCGCAGGCCTGGATCGAGCTGCGGTTCCACGACAGCAACGGCAACCAGGTCGGCGCCGCACGGTCGACGCTCGCCCCGCCGGGGACGGGCATGTACCGGCAGCGGGTGTCCATGGTCGCCCCTGCCAACGCGGCCACCGCCTCGATCGCCGCCGGCCTCGACGGTGCGGCGGCCGGGCAGGTGCTGCGCCTGGAGACCGTGGTGATCACGGCGGCGCCGCAGTTGCAGGCGGGCACGGTCCTGCCGTATGCGGACGGCAGCTTCGAGCAGGGCGTCGCCGGGTGGACGGTCGCCGCGGGGGTGGCCACGATCGCCCGGTCGACGCCGTGGGGGAGTGCCGCATACGACGGCTCCTACTCCCTGGCCGTCACCTCCTCGACCGCGTCCACCTCTACGCTGCGGTCGACGCGCGTCCCGGTAGCCGGCGGCGTGAACTGGCGTGCGCGGCTGACCGCCCATCCGGCGTCCGGCTCCTGGTCGGGGGTGCTGGTCAGGATCCGCTGGTACGACGCCGCCAACGCCGATCTCGGCGCGTCGGCCGGTACCGCCTACTCGCTGCCTGGCACAGCGTGGTACGGCATGCCCAGCGACGGCGAGGCCCCGGCTGCGGCCACCCAGGCGGCCGTCGAGGTGCTGGTCAACGCCTCTGCTGCGGGCAGCGCCTTGAACATCGACTCGGTCGCTCTCTGGCAGGTGCTGCCCTTGACCGACGTCGACGTCCATCCCGACGGCGGGTACGCGACCCTGACGCTGCGGGAGCTGCCGCTCGACCGTCTGCTGACCGTGTACCGGGTCACCCAGGACGGGGCCCGCACTCTGGTCCGCGGCCCGTCTGGGCTCCTCGACGGGGTGCTGATCACGTCGGACCTGCTGATCATCGAGGATCACGAGGCGCCGCTGAGCACCCCGTTCAGCTACCGGATGGAGATCCACCTCGACTCGGGCGCGCTGGAGTCCACACGCTCATCGGAGGCTGTCACCCTCACGCTGGCCGACGTCAACGAGGCGTGGCTGAAGGACCCCGGCAACCCGCAGCGCAACCTGCGTGTGCTGGTGCAGCGGGCGCCGGAATGGCAGCGGCCGATCGAGCAGAGCAGCTTCGTCGTCCGCGGTCGGCGCAACAAGGTCGTCCTGTCCGGCCGGCGCCAAGGGCTTGAAGGTGACCTGGCCATCTGGACGCGCTCCGACGCCGAGCGGGAGGCCCTGCACCTGCTGCTCGATGATGGCCACGTCCTGCTGTGGCAGGCCGCGCCCGGCATGGGCGTCAGCGACATGTACGTCAACGTCGCCGGCATCACCGAGGGCCGCGTCGGCGCGCTCGCGCAGGAGCAGTGGCGGTCCTGGACGCTGCCCCTCACCGAAGCGGACCGGCCCACCACGATCGGCGTCAACGGCGCCGCTGGCCGCACCTGGCAGGACATCGTCACCGAGTTCGCCACCTGCGCCGACCTCCTCGACGTGTACGCCACCAGCGAGGATCTCCTCCTCGACCGCCGAATGGGGTGATGCGGTGTACCCCGTCAGCGACCGGTTCCTGGCCCAGCTCGCCGAGTCGCACCGCGTGGCCACCCAGGTTCAGCTGTTCCTGACCGACGGCCGCGTCCTCGATCTGGATCACACCGGGGGATCGGTGACGGTGGACCGCAGGCAGGCAATCCGCCGCACCTGCACCGTCACCATCGCCGACCCGACACTGATCCCCCGGACCCCGGCCGACCAGCTCGCCACCTACGGCGCACGGCTGCGGATCTCCCGCGGTGTCGAGTACGGCGACGGCAGTGAAGAGCTGGTGCCGCTCGGCGTGTTCCGGCTGGACTCCGTCGACGGCGACGTCTCTGACGGGCCCGTCACCCTGCAAGGCAAGGGTCTCGAAGCGATCGTCGTCGACGACCGGTTCACTGCCCCGTACACGGCTACCGGGACGGTCGTGGGCGCGGTCACCGCGCTCATCCAGCGCAGCATCCCCGACGCTACGGTCCTCAGCCAGATCACCGACCAGCCCATCGGGAAACGCACGTTCGACGTCGAGGCGGACCCGTGGGCAGGCTGCCAGGAGATCGCCGCCGCCGCGGGCGCGGAGGTGTACACCAACGCGGACGGCGCCTTCGTCATCTCCACCCTGCCCGACCTGCTCACCGCCACCCCCGTGTGGGCGGTCGAGGCCACCGACGGCGGCGTCTACATCTCCGCCAACCGCGCCATGAGCAGCGAGGGCGTCTACAACGGCGTCCTCGCCCGCGGGGAGAACACGAGCGAAAACGCGCCGCCCGTCTCCGCTCTGGCCGTCGACAGCGACACCAGCAGCCCGACGTACTGGGGCGGACCGTTTGGTCGCCGGCCGCTCTTCTACAGCTCGTCGACGCTGACCACGGTCAACGCCTGCGCGCAGGCCGCCAACCTCAAGCTGGCCGCCGCGCGGGCACCGAACGCCTCCGGCGACATCAGCTCCCTGCCCAACCCTGCGCTCGAACCCGGGGACGTGCTGCGGGTGATGCACGAGGACGGCACCCGGGAGCTCCACCAGGTGGCCAGCTTCAGTGTGCCGCTCGACGAGGGCGGCAGCTTTCCGATCTCGACGATCAGCGCGAAGGAGGATGCGTGAAGTCCTCGCATGCTGGCCACCGCGACCTCGCGTGGGCGTTGCAGCAGCAGGCTCGGCGCGCGGGGGAGCGGGCGCCGTCAGTGCGCGGCTCCGACTGGCGGCTCGCCACCGTCACCGCCGTCAACACGGACGGCACCATCGACGCCGACGGCATCGAGGACATCCGCTGCCTCGAGACCTACGCCCTGCCCGCGGTCGGCGACGTCGTCATCCTCGACCAGAACAGCATGGGCAACTGGCTCTGCCGCGGCCGTGCGGCCACCACGTCCGGCTGGACGAACCTCACCTTGGCCGCCGGCTTCCAGAACCCCGGGCACGGCTACACCGCCTCCTACCTGCGGGAAGGACGCCGGATCTGGATGCGCGGCCGCATCGGGCCCACCTCCGGAACCATCGCCGACGGCGCCACCCTCGCCACCCTCCCGGCCGCGATCCGCCCCAGCGCGTCCGTGGCCTGGGCGGTGGCCCGCGACGCCACCGTCGTCCCGGCCACAGTGCGCCTGGAGATCAACACGGCGGGCGTCCTGCGCACCTACCAGTCCAGCAACCTGCCGTCGTGGGTGTCCCTCGACGGGATCAGCTACACCATCTAGGAGGGCCCGTGACCACGACGGACCAGTGGGGCCAGGGCATCGACCTGTGGCAGCTCACCGACCCGCCGTCCATCCCGGACGCCATCCGGGCCCTCGCCGACGGCGTCATCCCGCGCGGTGTTCTCCGCTTCGCGTCCGCGTCCGCGCGCGGCGCCACCCTCGCCGGAGACCAGGCCCCGGTCGAGGGCATGCTGACCTGGCTGCAGGACATCAACCGCCTCGACTTGTGGGACGGCACCGCCTGGACCGCGGTGTCGGTCGGCCAGTCCACCTGGAAGACGATCACCCCCGAGAGCCCGTGGACGCAGAACGGCAACTCCAACGGAAGCCTGCAGTACCGGATCCTCAACATCAGCGGCGAGGAGAGCCTGCAGTTCCGCGGCGCGCTGGGCCGGGCCTCCTACCCGTCGTCGCCGGCGTCGAGCTACGTCGTCAACAACACGGCGCTGCCGTCCGCCGCGCGCCCGTCCACGCTGCGCACGGTTCTCATCCCCTGCTCCGACATCAGCAGCGACCGCATCGCCCTCAAGCTCGACGTCAAGACCGACGGCTACCTGGAAGTCCACGGCTTCGGCAGCAGCGTCAAGCCTCCGTGGATCGGCTTCAACGGCGTCACCGTCAGCCTCTAACCCACCCGCCCGCGCCCCCGAGGGCGTCTTCAGAAGGGGGCCCGCCTTGGCCACACCCATGTCCGCTGCCGACTTCCTCGACTGCCTGCGCGACGAGGGCCTCGACGTCGTCGAGGTCGGCAACTGGGAGACCCACAACCGCAACAGCAAGGGACCGTGGGGCCCCGTCAACGGCATCATGGTCCACCACACCGTCACCCGCGGCAGCGCCACCACCGTCGAGCTGTGCCGCAAGGGCCACAGCAGCCTGCCCGGCCCGCTGTGCAACGGCGTCATCACCAAGGACGGCCGCGTCCACCTCGTCGGCTACGGCCGCGCCAACCACGCCGGCCTCGGCGACCCGGACGTCCTCGCCGCGGTCATCGCAGAGAAGGCCCCGCCCGCCGACAACGAGGCCACCGTCGATGGCAACCGGCACTTCTACGGCTTCGAGTGCGAGAACATGGGCGACGGCAAGGACCCCTGGCCGCCCGAGCAGATCGAGGCCATAGTCCGCGCCATCACGGCGATCTGCCGACGGTACGGCTGGACGGCCCGCTCTGCGATCCGGCACCTCGACTGGCAGCCTGGCAAGATCGACCCGCGCGGCCCGGGCATGGACTGGGACGACATCCTCAACCGCGTCGCCGCCCGGCTCGCCGGCGCGACCCCGTCCACGCCGAAGCCCCCGGCGCCCAAGCCGCTGCCCAAGCCGGTCAAGCCGGTCGTCGACCTGTCCCGGCTGGTCGCTGCAGCCAAGTCCAACCCGGCCGCCAAGGGCACGCCGGTCACGTACAGCGGCGTCCGCACGGTCGAGGCCGCCCTGGTCGACGCCGGACTGCTTGCGAAGCGGTACAGCGACGGCCACTTCGGCACCTCCACGATCGACGCCTACGCCAAGTGGCAGCGCAAGCTCGGCTACCGCGGCAGCGACGCCGACGGTATCCCCGGCCGTGTGAGCCTCGAACGCCTCGGCGACAAGTACGGCTTCGACGTCACCCCCTGATCACTTTGCGGATGCCCGCAAAGTGATGCCCTACCAGCAGAAACGAGAACACCGATGCGTCCTTTCGGCCGTGAGCCCGCGCTCATCATCGCCGCCGTCTCGGCGGGCCTGTCGCTGCTCGTCACGTTCCAGTTCGGCCTGTCCGCCGAGCAGGCCGGCGCGATCGTCGCCGTCATCTCCGCCGTCTTTGCTGCGGCCACGGCCGCCGTGACCCGGCCCATCGCGCCGTCCGCGTTCACCGGCCTCGTCGCAGCGGTCGCCGCGCTCCTCGCTGCCTACGGGTTGGAACTCTCGGCGGAGAAGGTGGGCGCTCTGAACGCCGTTGTCCTCGCGGCGCTCGGCCTGCTGACCCGCGGCCAGGTCTCCCCGGCTCGCCCGTCCTCGCCGGCTACGGCTGAGCCGCCCCGGGCGGTCTGAATGCTGCGCCGGGCGCCCAGCTGGTTCAGTGGGCATCTCGGCACCCGCGGCCCGTTCCTCCTCTTCATGGGCATCGGCAAGGTGTGCTTCGGCGCCAGCTTCATCGTCACCCCGCCCACAACGACCGGCGGCCTCGAGCTGCTGCTGTACTTCGCGCCCCTGCGCTGCTGGGCGTGGGCGTGGATCGTCTGCGGCAGTATCACTTTCTGCTGCGCCTGGCTGCGCTTCGGCTGGGACGGGATGGGCTTCGTCGCGGCTTCCATCCCGCCGGCCGGGTGGGCATTCGCCTACGCCTGGGCGGGACTCATGGACGGCTACACCCGCGGCCTATGGCTGTTCGTCTGGTACATCACATCGCACTGTGGGGTGATCTGGTGCGCATCAAGAGTCCCTCCTAGCGCCGGATCACCCGCGACCCTCGGCCTGGAGGCTGAGGGGAGACCCGGATGAGCGGAGTCTGGGGGATCGTCGGTGCGCTCATCAGCGTCACCGGAGTGATCACGATGGCGGTGCTGACTTACCGGGGGACACGGACAGCGGCGCGGATCAATGCTGGGCCCGCGGCAAAGCAAGTCGACCTGAGCGTCCTACAGGCGTCGGTGGAGCGGCTGGAGAAAGAGTGCACGGAGCTCCGGCAGGAGCAGACCCGCACCCGCGGCGTGCTGTGGTCCATCAGCCGGTGGGCCCTCGTCCTGCGGGACCAGGTGACGGGACTGGGTGGCACGCCGCAGCCGCCACCTGAGGACGTGGAGGACTACTACCGGACTGGAGTGTGACCGTGCCCGACCCGATCCCTCTGCAGCCGCGACACGACGACACGGCGGCCGACATTCGCTCCCTCGTCCAGCTCGGGTGGGAGGAACCGCCGCCCGTACCCGCGCCGTCCATCCCGCCGGTCCTGGAGCCCGATCGGCCGCCCGACGACGAACCCGCGTGAACGCAGCGCCCCGCTCTCCTGCTTCGGCAGGGGAGCGGGGCGCTTCGTCGTGCGCTCAGCCGGTGATCTCGCCTGTGAACTCCGGGAAGTCCAGGTCGAAGTTCTCGCTGCTCCGCTGCACCGTCACCACGATCTTCTTGCCGTACTCCGTCTTTAGCACGTGGTCGGCGTTCTTCGTGGCGGTCACGCCCGGCGCCAGTCGTCCTTCAAGCGGCTGAGACCCGTTCTCGAACATCGTGAACGCCGATTCTCCGCCGTTCGTGGCACCCTCCACGATGAGCGACAGATCGTCCAGGGCGACCGGCTCCTTGCTGCCGTTCTCCAGCTTCAGCGTCACCCGGAAGTCGGTACTGCCGGGCTCCGGCGACTCCAGAAGGTCCTTGTTGAAGTCGGTGAACACCTTCGCGTCGACGACGGTGACCTTCAGCCCGTCGGGCCAGGTGTACGACTCGCCGAACTGCAGGCCTGTCGACTTTGCCCCGGTATCGCTGTCGGGGCTGGCCTCGTCGGCGCAGTGCTCCATCCACTCGGCCTGGTCGAGTGTCTGGCTCGTGCAGTCGACCTTCTCCTGCTGGCTGGCCGGCGTCTTCGTCTTCGAGGCCGACGAGCCGTCGCTGCCGCCGCCTCCGCATGCAGTGAGAGCGGCCAGGAGCATCGCGGCCACAGCCGCAGTAGCGCGAACGCGCATCATTCCCCCCAAGGTTGAACGTCAAAACACCGTAGACCACATGGGCCCTACAGGTTCCCGTCCGTCACCGAGCCGTGACGACGACGCCCCGCTCCCCTGCCAAAGCAGGGGAGCGGGGCGTGTGATCGTGATCAATGGTACTTGCGGCGGTGGGCGCGGACACTAGCAGGCGCTCCCGCGTACTCGCAGGTCTCGCAGACGACCCAACCGCCTTTGTCGACTGCAGCGTCGAGGACCGACTTCCCAGGGCCGAAGCCGTGATGTTGCAGGAGCTGAGCCACGGAGCTGCCGTAGCGAACGGCGAGGAGCGCTGCTTCTGCCGTCTTGTCGTGGCCGCGGGCGAAGAAAGATCCAAGTCCGACGCTGGCCCCGCATCCACAGAAGCACATGCCGGTGGGGATGAGTCGTTCAGTGGTGTCTGTCATGCCGTCAAGGTAGGGCTCCTTAGTCGCCCGCTAAGCCGGTTGGCCAAGGTTGAACGCACTCGACCCAACGGCGTCGCTTCAAGACGGGTTCGAGCACTTCGCCCTCGATAACATGCCATATCGCGGGCGGAAAAACGGTACAATTAGACATGCCTCCAGTCCCCTGCCTCCGCCCCTGCGGACCACGCCGATGCGACTTCTGCGGCGGCTGCCCGGACCATGACTGCCTGCGCGACGACTGGGCGGTCCTCGCTCACATCGAACACTTCGCCCCCTTCGCGTCGCCCGGCGAGACGGCTTGCGAACACATCGGCGGCCCCGCCCACTTGGTCGGCGACCCATACCCGCCAGATATCTGCCTCCTCCCGATAGGTCACAACGGCAAGCACCGCTCGCCGAAAGGGTGGTCGTGGCCGCAGGAGCGAGAGGACAGCCGCTCATGACCGTCGCGCCCCCGTCGGCGTGCCGCTGGTGCAGCGTGGACCAGAGGGAGCATGCCCAGCGCTGGAAGCCGCCGGTCGGCTGGCACAAGTGGGAGCCGCCGACCCAGGATCAGATCAAGGCCCGCATGCTTGCGCGACGGACAGGAACGAAGCGTTGACTGAGGCTCATTTCCCTGCACCGCGCCACCCGGACGCCACCCCCGCCGCATACGACGCTGCGACGCTCGCCGTCCTGCACGCCATGGAAGAGGCAGCCGAGAAGCACCTCGACGCCATCCGCCCCCACAACACCAAGCGCGGGTACGCCAACGACTGGGCACTCTGGGAGGAGTTCCACGACTGGCTCGCCGAACGGACCAGGCAGGCGTTGCCGCTGACCGCCGTCACCAAGGGCACGCTCGTCGGGTTCGTCGTCTGGCTCGACACCATCAAGCTCGCCGCGCCGAACTCCATCGACCGCCGCATCACCGGCGTCACCGTAACGGCGCGGAACGAGCACGGGGTAGAGGTGCCCAAGGCCGCCACCGTCGCCGCCCGGCAGGCACTCAAGCCGCTGAAGAACGACCCCGAACGGCAAGCGCGCGGACGAGGCAAGGCCGCCGCCGCCACCCCCGAGCAGCTCCGCCAGATGAACGCCGCCGTCGCCGGCGGACTCACCGGACTCCGCGACCGCGCCCTCTGGCTCATGGCCTTCGCCATCGCCGGACGCTCCGCCGAAGTCGCCACCCTCCGAGCCGACACCATCGTCCACGTCAGCCAGGGCCTGGAGGTCCACGTCCCCGCCGTGAAGGGCCGACCGCCCCGGGACGTCGTCGTCCACTACGGAAAGAACCCCGACACCTGCCCCGTCCGCGCCTGGCTCACCTGGCGCGCCGCCGCCGGCATCAGCTCGGGGCCTGCCTTCCTGCCCATCACCGTCCACGGCCGCCTCGGTGATCGAGCCCTCTCCCCGGAAGCCGTGCGCGAGATCATCGCCCGCAACGCCGAACGCGCCGGACTCTCCGTCCGCCTCACCGGCCACTCGATGCGGGCCGGATTCATCACCACCTCTCGACGCGCAGGCAAGCGGGAGGAGAAGATCCGGGAACAGTCCGGCCACGCCGAGAACAGCCCCGCCTTCTGGGGCTACATCCGCGAAGCCGACAAGTGGACCGACGCAGCATCGGAGGACATCGGCCTATGACCACGTCACTCAGCAAGTTCCTCAAGACCACCAGGCCCGGCCCGGCGCACCGGTGCGCCGGCTGCAACACCTTCAGTCTCCGCACCCACACAGCCCCGGCCACCCAGGAAGACGAGGTCATCTGCACCAACCCGAGCTGCGGAGAGTCCCCGCTTCACCGCGAAGCCTGACCACCTCGTGTCACACTGACCCTGGCCCGTCGAGCATCGCCCGTCTCGGCGGGCCTTCTGCGTGCCGTGAGAAACCCGTGGCCGATATCTACCGCCGTGGCTGGATGTGATGCATTGTGGTGCGCACGGGATCACCCTGACCCCCGGTGATCCCCCTCGCTGGGCCCTGCCGTCTGCTGCGGACGGCGGGGCCCGCCGCGCCTCCCGGCTCCCCACGGGAGGCCCGCGGCTGCCCTGAGCCGGACGGGCTGCGCCAGCCGCGTGCCCGCCATAGGCTGGACCCTGCTCGGGGCAGGCACTGGAGGTCACCTCATGCCCCGCACCATCTGGTCCGGCGCCATCTCGTTCGGCCTGGTCACCGTGCCGATCAACGTGGTCAGCGCCACCGAGAACCACAGCATCCAGTTCCACCAGTACCACCTCGAGGACTTGGGCCGCGTCCGCTACAAGAAGGTGTGCGAGCTGGAGGACCGCGAGGTCCACCAGTCCGAGATCGGCAAGGGCTACGAGCTCACCAAGACCCAGGTCATCCCGATCACGGACGAAGACCTCAGCAACCTTCCCCTGCCCACCGCCCGCGCGATCGAGATCGAGGCCTTCGTGCCGCTGGAATCGATCGACCCGATCCGCATCGGCGAGGGCTACTACCTCCAGCCGAAAGAACAGGTCGCCGCCAAGCCGTACAAGCTCCTCGTCCAGGCCCTCGGCCGCTCCTCCAAGGTCGCCGTCGCCAAATACGCCTGGTCCGGGCGGGAGCGTCTCGGGCTGCTCCGTGTGAAGGACGACGTCCTGGTGCTGCACTCGATGCGCTGGCCCGACGAGATCCGCGACCCCGCCGAGCTGCTACCTCCGGCGGTCGAGGTGGGCGACGACGAGGTCGACGCCGCCCTGCAGCTGATGGACAGCCTCACCGTCGACGAGCTGGAGGGCGACGAGTTCCGCGACCGGTACACCGAGGCCATCGCCCAGATCATCGAGGCCAAGCGGGAACACCGCGAACCGCCGGCCATTCCGGAGCCGGAGCAGCCGGCGCAGATCGTCGACCTCATGGCCGCCCTCCAGGAGTCCGTCAGCAAGGCAAAGGCGTCCCGAGGCGAGGACGCCGAGGTCCACGAGCTGCCGAAGAAGACGACGAAGAAGCAGCCCGCCAAGAAGACCGCGGCAAAGAAGACGGCGAAGCGGCCCCGAAGCGCCTAGCCGTCGAGGAACCCCAGCTCCGAGTCAGGCCGGCAGGCGCTGCACGCCTTCACCCCGTCGGCGAGAGCGCGCAGCGCGTCGTCCCGGCCGATACCGCAGGTGCGCTTCCCGGCGTTCCAGCAGCCACCGACGTGCACCTGCACGGGCGGCGCGTCGCGGTTCAGGCCCAGCTCCAGCAGCCAGTCGGGCGGCGCCGGCCGGGCAGTGAGGCCGCGCTGCCGCTCCGCCTCCCGCCGCTCGGCGTCCGCGATCTGCCGCCGCACCCGGTCGAGGGTGTAGACGAGCCACGTCTCCAGCGTGCGGAGGCGCGGCAGGTCAGGCGGCAGGTCGTCCACCCCCTCAGCTTGCACCAAAAATCGAACACATGCTCCCATCGAGATATGGCAAGGCACCGCGTCGACTACCTCACCGACACCCAGGAGCGCATCCTCCGCTACATCCGCGAACAGATCACCGAGCGCGGCGAGGCCCCCACCGTCGCCGAGATCGGCGACCATGTCGGCATGACCAGCCGGGCCTCCGTCCACTACCAGCTCGTCGAGCTGGAGACGAAAGGCGCGATCGCGCGCGAGCCGCGCCGGTCGCGCGGGATCCGGCTGCTGTGACCGGCCCCGGCCGCTACCACGTCACCCTGCTGCTCGCCGGCCGCCCCACTCTGCACGGCTGGTGGGATGACGAGCCGACCGCCCGCCGCCAGACCGCGAGCCTCATCGGCCAGTACAGCCAGCCCGGCGCCCGCGTCACCCTCGTCGACGAGGAGACCGGAGCGGTGTTGACGACGTGGCCTCCAGAGCCGTGAACTCTGCCATGCTTCCCGCATGATCCATGAGGAAGAACCCGCGACAGCAGAAGACGAGGGCGGCTTCGAGGATGTGGACGCGGACTTCGCCGACCCAGGGCCTGGGGGCACCTACGTGCTGTCCTCGCGGCGTCTCGGCGTTGTCAGTGGCGGGCCGTACAGTGAAGAGATCCAGTAGACCCGAGACAAGCCGGGTGTGCTGCTGCTGGTCCCGCCCCGGCGTGATGCACTGGGGCGGACTGCTGTCAGCCCTCCGCGTGCCGGACGGCCCTCTTCAGCTCCATCTCAACGTCGTACCGCGACAGCCCGGTCTCCCCGGCGAGCGCGGTCACGGCCTCATGCACAGCCGCCGCGGTGTCGACGGTCAGCTGCCCAGCCTGGATTTCCGCCCAGGCACGGGTCTCCAGTGCGATCAGGTCGTCAGGGAGTTCGATTGCCACGGCCGGATCCTACGCCGCCGCAGCCACCCCGCCGCGCATCGCCGCCGCGTACTCCCGCAGCAGCTCCTCGTACTCGCCGCGCTCCACATCCGACAGCCGCCGGCGCGTCCGCTCCAGCAGCGCACGAATCTCCGCGTTCACGGCCTCAGCAGGCCGCACGCCGACAGGCGGGGGAGTGGTGGGCATGGCGATCAGCGTAGCCGCCGGGTCTGACAGCGGGCTACGGATTCCCGGCGGGCGGCTGACCAACGTAGGTGCCGCGGCCCTGCACCGTCCACACCACGCCCTCCTCGACCAGCACGGCGATCGCCCGCCGCACCGTCGTCCGGGCCAGCCCGTACTCCTGCACCAGCCGCGTCTCCGACGCGATCGGCCGGCCCTCCGCCCAGTCCCCGCGCGCAATCCGCGCCCGCAGGATCTCGGCGAGCTGCCGGTACGGGGTGACCGGGCCCTCGTGGTCGATCTCAGCGTCTGGATCCATGGCCATGAGCTCGACGCTAGGCAGGCCCGTACAGGTCAGCATCAGGAGCTACGTGTCGACACGTAGCGAGACAGGGCGATACAAGTCGGCGTAGCCTGCAATTGCAGGACCCCCGCGACCGCGGACACGGCCCGGGGGCATGGCCGACGAGCACAAGGCGGTGCGTCGACGTGGACGAGAGTAGAGACGCCACACCCCCAGCCGAAAGTGGGCCGACCGTGGCAGCTGCCAGTCGGCTCGCCCCACCGCAGGAGGCTTACGCCCGCTACACCCACCACGCCACCCGCTGCTGGGCTTGCCGCGACATCGACCAGCGGTGCAGCACCGGAGAGCAGCTGTACCGTGCCTGGCGCCAGCGGCTGGACCGGGCCGCGCACAAGGTCAGCGGGTGCGATTAGTCGCGCGGCGGGAGAAGGTCGGCGGGGTGAACGTCCAGCGCTTGGGCGATCAGCAGGAGATCCGCGTACCGCGGGTCGCTGACAGCTCGCTCGTACCGCTGGACGGTGCGCCGCTCCACCCCCATTAGGGCGGCTAACTGGTCCTGTGACAGGCCGGCGGCTCGGCGGCGTTCAGCGATGCGGTCGCCGAGGGCGAGTTGCTCGGAGCGGACCCAGTCGGGGCGGGGATGTCGGCGGGCTGGCACTCGACAAACCGTTGAGGCAAGTCGATCATGTGTCAGTACCTAAACTGTCGCTTCGCATGACGTGCCAGCCTTGCGGCGATCTGGCATATGCCGCAGGGCTCGATGTACTGTCCAGAGATCGAACACATGTTCACCTGATCGGGTGAACCGCGATTGAGCAGGTGTCCGCAATCAGCCAGCGGGAATCCCGCCAGTGCGCCCCCCATGCACACCTAGCCAGCCAACATCATCAGGAGATCCACCATGCAGCGACAGCAGATCCTCGACCTGTACACGTGGAGTCCAGGGGTCTGCTTCCGTCATCCTGAGAAGGGTGTCACCCGCACCACCCCCATCAAGACCCTCCACCCCCGCGACGACGGCTCTCACGAGATCCGCGCCTGCGAAGACTGCCTCATCGCCATGGAGGGCATAAGGCGCGAGAAGGCCGCCCGCGCGGGGAGCGAGTACGAACCCGGGCACGTCGGCGAGTGTGGTGAGCAGAGGGCTTGAGTGGGTCGTTCTCCCTGGCTGGAGCGGATCTGCGCGGGGATTTTTCAGGGGGCAGCCAGGGAGCGCGAGCCCGTCAGGGAGTGGTGAGGGAGTGTGAGCTATCTCCCTTCGTATGCACTCGCCTCATCTCGTCTCACCACATCTCAGCACGTCAGCGACCTAAGGCAGGCCACCCGAGGGAAGGGTGCAGGCCGCGCGCCGTCACGACCGAGATGACGGTCGTCTGGACCCTGCGCCCCAACAGCTGAGGCACCCCGCCCACGAGGCCACGTCGCAGGCACCTTTCAAGGCGCCAGGGGGCGGCACCACGAAGGGCACGGCCGTACGAGGAACGAGCACGGCCACGGTGCCTGTGGGACGCGGCGCTGTCACCGTGACCCGGTAGGCTTCACCGGCGTGCGCCCGCCCGGGCGCATGCCGGTCCACGCGACGGGAGGGAAGCTGCGGTGCACGTCCAGGAATGGCTCGAGACCGTACCCGCGGTCAGCATCTACGCGCTGGTGGGAGTGGTCATCGGTCTGGAGAGCCTGGGCATCCCGCTGCCGGGCGAGATCATCCTCGTCTCCTCGGCCCTGCTCGCCTCCCAGCACGGCGACATCGACCCGGTGATCCTCGGCGTCTGCGCCACCGCGGGCGCGATCATCGGCGACTCCATCGGCTACGCCATCGGCCGCAAGGGCGGACGCCCGCTGCTGGCCTGGCTCGGCCGGAAGTTCCCCCGGCACTTCAGCGAGGGGCACGTCGCGACCGCCGAGCGCTCGTTCGAGAAGTGGGGCATGTGGGCCGTCTTCTTCGGCCGGTTCGTCGCCCTGCTGCGCATCTTCGCGGGCCCGCTCGCCGGCGTCCTGCGCATGCCGTACTGGAAGTTCGCGATCGCCAACGTCCTCGGCGGCATCCTCTGGGCCGGCGGCACCACCGCGGTCATCTACTACGTCGGCGTGGTCGCCGAGGCCTGGCTCAAGCGGTTCTCCTGGGTCGGCCTGGTGCTGGCCGTGTGCGTCGGCCTCACCTCGATGCTGATGCTCAAGCGCAAGGCGAAGAAGGCGACGGCCGCGGCGCCGCAGCAGCCGGCCGAGCCGGTGCCGACCGCGGCCGACTGAGCCCGACGACGCCCCCGGGCGGCCGACGGAACCGTGTCCCAGGTTCCGTCGGCCGGCCACCTGTGCGGTACCGGCAGGTGAACCCCTCGGTCACCGAGGCCGGTAGGCGGTGGCCAGCACGGAGACGGTGACCCGGGTGGGCACGACGCCGCCGTCGTGCAGGTCCGCACGGCTCACGTGGCGTGCACTCGGCGTCATCGCCACCAGGTCCAGGGCTTCCGGCCTGGTCAAGGACGCGCAGTACTCCACCCGTTCTGTGACGACGACCTCGAAGTAGGGGTCGAGCGCCTGGTGCAGGCGTTCTTCCTTGGCCGGGTCGACCGTGACCATCGCGGGCACCTGGCCACGCAGCTCGGCCAGGTGCCGCCCGGTGGGCCGTACGACGATCAGCCGGCCGGTCGGGCGCAGTACGCGGTGGAACTCGGCCGGGTTGCGTGGCGCGAACACGTCCAGCACGACGTCGGCCGCCGCGTCGGCCAGTGGGAAGGGACGGAAGACGTCCCAGGCCACCGCGGCGGCTCGGTCGTGGACACGGGCGGCCGAGCGCAGTGCGCGCACCGATGTGTCCAGCCCCAGACCACGGGCGCCAGGCAGCTGATCGAGGACGCCGGCCAGGTAGTAGCCCGTGCCGCACCCCACGTCCACCACCGTGCCCTGCTCACACACGGCGTCGGCCGCCAGGCGGGCCGCGATGTCGCGAACGGGCGCGTAGGTGCCGGTCGACAGGAACCGGTCCCGAGCCCGGACCATGGCTGCGTCGTCGCCGCTGGTGGCGCGGGTGCCCGTCAGCAGGCTCGCATAGCCGTGGCGGGCGATGTCGAAGGCATGGCCCACCGGGCAACGCAGTGCACCGTGGCCGGCGTGGAGGCGGCGCGTACGGCAGGCCGGGCACCGCAGCAGGTCGAGGGACAGATCGAGGGCAGGGGGAAGCGACACGGGCACGAGACACTCCTGGCAAGGGGCGAAGGGAAGGGATCGTGCCTGCGCGAGCAGAGTGTCACTGCCTCAGGAAGGAACGGGCAGCATCGGGACGTGCATGCACGCGACAGGCACACCAAGGAGGGCGACGCCGTCCGGCATCGCCCTCAGCGCCTTCCGGTCACAGGAAGCAGCAGTGCGGGGTGCTCATGAATGCAACGTCATCAGTCTACGAGCACGGCGAAGCCCTTCATGCCCCCGCCCGGAGTTGCCTTCGTGCCTCCGCCCAAGAGCGGGGAGACAGGCTCAGCCCCCGGTGTCCCCCTCGGTGTGCGCCTCGCCGTGCGCCTTGGCCAGCTCCGCGTACATCGCGCCGTTCAGCGTGATGCCCTCGCGCTCCTCCTCGGTCAGCTCCCGCCTGACCTTGGCGGGTACGCCCGCGACGAGCGAGCCCGGGGGCACCCGCATCCCCTGCGGCACCAGCGCCTGCGCCGCGACCAGCGAACCGGCCCCGATCACCGCGCCGTTCAGCACGGTCGCGCCCATCCCGATCAGGCAGTCGTCCTCCACCGTCGCGCCGTGCACGACGGCGTTGTGCCCGATGGAGACGCGTTCGCCGACGGTGACGGGAGAACCGGGGTCGGCATGCAGCGTGCAATTGTCTTGGACGTTGCTGTTCGCGCCCACCGCGATCCGCTCGACGTCGCCGCGCAGCACCGCCCCGTACCAGACGCTCGCGCCCGCACCCAGCGTCACGTCCCCGATCACCGTGGCCCCCGGCGCCACGAAGGCCTCCGGGTGGACTGCCGGTTGTCTGCCCCCGATCGCCCTGATCAGCGCCTGGTGCGTCATCGTCGCCTCCTCGTCGTCGAGTACCCCCGCACCGTACGCCACCCGGTAGGGTGAAGATCACAGGGCTCCGGCCCCGTACGGCACCCCCGCCGTGAGTACCGTGAGCGGGTGCCGAAGCCCAAGAACACGTCTTCGTCCCGGCGCCGCCGCCTGGCGCAGCGCGTGGTCCACGCGGGCTGGGCGTGGGTGCAGCGCGCCGGCTCGGTCACCGCCGAACAGCCCGGCCGGTTCCGCTTCGGCGCCATCGGCACCGGCACCCGGCTGGCGTTCCCGCTCGGCACGGTCTTCGGCGAACCCTGGATCCACCTCGGCGCGTACTGCATCGTCGGCGAGCAGGTCACCCTGACCGCCGGTCTGATGCCGGACCTCGACCTCGGCCCGGAGCCGATCCTGCGCATCGGCGACGGCGTCGTCCTCGGCCGCGGCAGCCACGTCATCGCGGACACGACGGTCACCATCGGCAGCGACTGCTACTTCGGCCCGTACGTCTACGTCACGTCCACCAACCACTCCTACGACGACCCGCACCAGCCGATCGGCAAGCAGTGGCCGCGCATGGAGCCGGTGGAGATCGGCCCCGGCTGCTGGATCGGCACCGGCGCGGTGATCCTGCCGGGCGCGCGGATCGGGCGGAACGTCGTGGTCGCGGCCGGCGCGGTGGTGCGGGGCACGGTGCCCGACCACGCCGTGGTCGCGGGGGCGCCCGCCCGGGTCGTACGGCGCTGGACGCCCGCGGAGGGCTGGCAACCGCCGCTGCGCACCCCGGCGCCGGTGCCGATACCGGACGGCGTGACCTCCGATCAGCTGCTGACGCTGGCGGGGCTGGACGAGGAGGCGGTGGCCCGGCTGGCGGAGCTGGACGACGCGGACGTGACCGGCACGGTCGACGCGGTCGACGCGGAGTCCTGACCCGCGCGGTGGCCGCCGGCGGCGAGCCCGTGGCCGGCCGTCACCCGGTGGCCAGCAGCAGGGAACCGGCGAGGGCCAGTGCGGCGCCCGCGGCCTGCACCGCGCGGAGCCGTTCGCCGAGGAAGCCGCGCGCGGCCAGGGCGGTCACGACCGGGTAGAGGGAGGCGAGCACGGCGGCGACCGTGACGGGCCCGTGCCGGGCGGCGAGCGCGTACGTGCCGTTGGCCGCGACGTCGGCGAGCCCGACGAAGGCGAGCGCGGGCAGCGCGCGCCACGGGAAGCCGTCCGCCGGAAGGGCGGGGGAGCCGCGCCGCACCGAGACCCACAGGGCGGCGCCACCGGCCACGACATTGGTGACCCGCTGGACGAACAGCGCGAGGAACAGCCCGGTCACCGTGGTCGACGCCTCGGCGATCAGCGCCATGACCGCGCCGAACCCGAACGCCGCCAGCAGGGTCAGCAGCACGGCCTGCCGCTGCACCGGGGCGCCGCGGAACTGCGGCCCGCCCGCGAGCACCACCCCGGCCACGGCCACCGCGATCCCGGCGAGCTGGAGCAGTCCCGGCCGCTCGCCCAGGACGAGACCCACCCCCACGGGCACGGCCACGCCCAGCGAGCCGAGCGGCGAGACCACGCCCATGGGTCCGAGGGCGAGCGCCTTGTAGAAGGCGAGCATCGCCACCGGGCCCACCAGGCCGGCGCCGACGGCGAACCACAGCCGCGGTCCGGCCTCGCTCCAGCCGCCGGTGGCGACCACGAGCGCGCCGAGCACGACGACGGCGACGGACTGCGAGACCACGACGACCGTGAGCGCGGGCGTGCGCCGGGTCAGCAGGCCGCCGCCGAAGTCGGCCAGGCCCCACAGGAGGCTGGTGGCCAGGGCGAAGAGTGCTGTCACGGGTCGCCTCGCAGTACAGTTCGGTGAACGATCGAGTACACCCCACCGTAGTTCAGTGAACTGAACTCTGTCATCCAAAATATTGGACGGAATGTGTCGGACCTCGACCTGCTGACCCAGTCCCTGGCCCGCAACGTCAAGCGCTGGCGCGCCGAGCGGGGCTTCACCCTGGACACGCTCGCCGCGCGGGCCGGAGTCAGCCGCGGCATGCTCATCCAGATCGAACAGGCCCGCACCAACCCCAGCCTCGGCACCGTCGTCAAGATCGGCGACGCGCTCGGCGTCAGCATCACCACGCTGCTCGACTACGAGCAGGGGCCCAAGGTCCGGGTCGTCCCCGCTGACCAGGCCGTCCGGATGTGGCACACCGAGGCGGGCAGCTACAACCGGCTGCTCGCCGGCGCCGAGGCCCCCGGCCCGCTGGAGCTGTGGGACTGGCGGCTGATGCCGGGGGAGTCCAGCTCCTCCGACCCGCACCCCGCGGGTACCGTCGAACTCGTCCACGTCACGGCCGGGGAACTCACCCTCACCGTCGACGGGACCGAGTACCGCGTCCCGGCCGGCGCCAGCGCCTCCTTCGAGGCCTCCGCCCCGCACACCTACGGCAACGACGGCGACGTCCCGATGGAGATGGTGCTCGCCGTCTCGGTCCCGCCCGTCGGCTGAGACGCCCGGACTCCCGCCGCCGTACGGCTGTTACCGTGCGGCCATGCGCGCACCCATCGGAGACTTCGACCAGGCCACCCCCGCCCCCGACTGCCTCGACGAACTGACCCGCCCGGTCGCCGACGCCGTACGCCGGTGGACCGGGGCCGTCCCCGCCGAGCAGATCCTCTACGTCGACACCGACCAGCGCTGGGCCGACACCGCCGTCTTCGTGGAGCACTACGGCCGGGAGCTGCTGGAGCAGTCCGCGAACTGCGTGGTCGTCGCCGGGAAGCGCGGAGGCGAGAGCACCCTCGCCGCCTGTGTGGTGCTGTCCACCACGCGGGTCGACGTCAACGGCGTGGTCCGCCGCCGGCTCGGCGCCCGCAAGGCCTCCTTCGCGTCCATGGACACGGCCACCGGGGAGACCGGCATGGAGTACGGCGGCATCACGCCGATCGGACTGCCCGCCGACTGGCCGGTCCTGGTGGACTCCGCGGTCGTCGACCTGCCGTACGTCCTGGTCGGCAGCGGACGGCGGCGCGGCAAACTCCTCGTGCCCGGCAAGGCGTTCGCCGAGCTGCCGGGCGCCGACGTGCTGGACGGGCTGGGCCTGCCCGTCTGACGCACGGCGCACGGCTCGCGGCGCACGGCTAGCGGTGCGCGGCGTGCGGTGTGCGGCGCCGCGGCTCAGGTCCGCGCGTGGTCGAGCCGCGTGCCGGGGGGCTGCGCGTGCCGGTGCGGTGCGTGGTGGGCCAGCGCCAGGTGCGGGTCCGCCTCGCCCGGCGCCGGTGCCGGATCGGCGTGCACCAGGGCGGCGGTGAGCCGCGGTACGGCGTGCAGCAGGGCGTGTTCGGCGTCCACCGCGATCGCGTGCGCCTCGCGGACCGTCGCCTCGCCGTCCACGACCACCGCCACCTCGGCCCGCAGCCGGTGCCCGATCCAGCGCAGTCGCAGCTCGCCCACCCCGCGCACGCCCGGCACCGTGCCGAGTGCCCGCTCGGCGCGGTCCACCAGCGCCGGGTCGACGGCGTCCATCACCCGCCGCACCACCTCGCGCGCCGCGTCCCGCAGCACCGCGACGATCGCCGCGGTGATCGCCAGTCCGACGAGCGGATCGGCCAGGTGCAGGCCGAGCGCCGAGCCGCCCGCGCCCAGCAGCACGGCCAGCGAGGTGAAGCCGTCGGTGCGGGCGTGCAGGCCGTCGGCGACCAGCGCGGCCGAGCCGATCTCGCGTCCCACGCGGATCCGGTACCGGGCCACCCACTCGTTCCCCACGCACCCCACGAGCGCGGCCACCGCCACCGCCGGGACGTGCGTCACCGGACGCGGATCGAGGAGCCGCTCGACCGCCGTCCACCCGGCGAACGCGGCGGACGCGGCGATGGTCAGCACGATCACGATGCCGGCCAGATCCTCGGCGCGGCCGTAGCCGTAGGTGAAGCGCCGGGTGGCCGCGCGCCGGCCGAGCACGAAGGCGATGCCGAGCGGTACGGCGGTCAGCGCGTCCGCGGCGTTGTGCACCGTGTCGCCGAGCAGCGCCACCGACCCCGACAGCGCCACCACGACGGCCTGCGCCAGCGCCGTCACGCCGAGGACCGCCAGGGAGACCCAGAGGGCGCGGATGCCGCGGGCGGAGGACTCCAGGGCGGAGTCCACTTTGCCGGCGCTGTCGTGGGAGTGGGGGGTGAGGAGGTGGGCGAGGCGGTGGCGGACGCGACGGACGCCGTGAGGGCGGTCGTCGGGGTGGGAGTGGCGGTGAGGGTGCTCGTGGCCGTGCGGGTGTGGGTGAGGGCGGTCGTGACGGTGGTCGTGGTCGTGGCCGCTGTCGTGGGGGTGGTCGCTCACGGGGTGCTCCTTCCGGTGCGCGGCGGAGGGCGGGTGCGCGGCACCCTCCGCCATTATGTGCGCGAGAGCGCACGCATGCACCTGTCACCTGCGCGGACTGCGCAGCAGCGCATCCCGCGCCGGGCCGTGTGCGGGGGGCACGACCGCGCGGGATGCTCCGGACCCCGCGGGCGCCCGGTCATCGGGAGGTGTGCGGCGTGATGCCCAGGTACTGCTCCGCGAACGCGGTCGCCGCGCGCGGGGAGTCGGAAAGACGGCGCAGCCGGGCGAGCGTGGTCCCCGCGCGGTAGGGGTCGCCCGAGGCCGTGCCGTGGTACACCTCGGACAGCCACTGCGAGAACTCCTGGCAGTCCCAGACGCGCTCCAGGCAGGCCGCCGAGTACCCGGCCAGTCCTTCGCTGTCGCCGCGGGTCAGGTGCGCGACGAGCGCGTCGCCGAGCAGGAACGCGTCGTGCAGGGCGAGGTTCATGCCCTTGGCGGCGATCGGCGCGGTCAGATGCGCCGCGTCCCCGGCCAGGAACAGACGGCCGTACGTCATGGGCTCCACGACGTAGTTGTGCATGTCCAGCACCCGCTTCTCGATCAGCCGTCCCTCGGTCAGCGGCGGGGCGTCCGCCGCGCCGAGCCGCAACCGCAGCTCGGCCCAGACCCGCTCGTGCGGCCAGTTCGCCGGGTCGTCGCCGGGCGGGCACTGCAGGTAGTAGCGGGTGACCTCGGGGCTGCGCGCCATGTGCCCGGCGAACCCGTGGGGGTGGACGCCGAACACCACGCAGTCCGAGGAGGGCGGCGCCTCGGCGAGCAGGGCCAGCCAGCCCACGCCGTAGTCGTGCCGGGCGGTCCGGGCCGCGTGCGGGGGCAGCGCGGCGCGCGTCACGCCGCGCGCCCCGTCGCACCCCGCGACGAAGGCGCAGCGGATCAGCTGCCGTTCGCCGCTCTCCGGGCACAGGTACGACACCGACGGACGGTCGGTGTCCAGGTCGTGCAGCCGTACGTCCCGCACCCCGAACCGGATGTCGCCGCCGCGCACGTCCGCGTACTCCCGCACCAGGTCCGTCACCAGCAACGGCTGGGGATAGACGAAGTGGTGATGACCCGTCAGCTCGGTGTACGGCAGCCGGTGGCGCCGGCCGCCGACGCGGAACTCGCACCGGGTGTGCCGCTGGGCCCGCGCCAGCAGGTTGCCCGCCAGGCCGTGCCGCTCCAGGCCGCGTACCGCCCACTCCTCCAGCACCCCGGCCCGTGGCCGCCGCTCGATGAACTCCCTGCTCTCCGCCTCCAGCACCACGCAGTCCACCGAGGCGGCCCGCAGGATGTTGCCGAGGGTGAGCCCGGCGGGCCCGGCGCCGACGATGACGACCGGAAAGCCTTGCGGGGACGGGAAGTTGGCGTGGGGGGTGCTGGTCACCCGAACATTATGGCGGTCAGCCGAGCCGCGGGATCTCGATGGCGGGGCACCGGTCCATCACCATGTCGAGCCCGGCCGCGCGGGTGCGCTCGTACGCCGCCTCGTCGATGACGTCCAGTTGGAACCAGACCGCCTTCGCGCCCTTCGCGACCGCCTCGTCGGCGACGGCTCCGGCGAGGTCGCTGTTGACGAAGACGTCCACGACGTCCACGTCGAAGGGGATGTCGGCGAGCGAGGCGTACCCCTGCTCCCCGTGCACCGTCTCCGCCTTCGGGTGGACGGGCACGACGCGCTTGCCGAAGCGCTGGAGCACGCGGGCGACGCCGTACGCCGCGCGCCGCTCGTTGTTCGACAGACCCACCACGGCCCAGGTGTCGCCGCTCTCGGTGAGGATCTTGCGAACGGTGGCTGCGTCGCCGTACACGGGGCCTCCCGGGCCTTGGGGCTTCTCCTGTCGCTTCGGGTCCCGAAGCGCTTCGAGCAGGACAACGGCCGAGGGCGGACGAAGATTCCCGGCCCGCGCACCTGCGTCCGCGCGGTGGTGGGCCTACGCTCGCACCGTGCTGCGCATCATCGACGCCCGAACCGGCGAACCCGTCGAGGCCGCCCCCGCCCGCCGCGGTCTCACCCGTGTCGAGGCGCACGCGCGGGGCCTCGACGCCACCGCCCTGCGCGTGCTGCTGGTCGCCGACGTCCTGGTACGAGCCCTGGAGCTCGGCGGGACGCCCGTGTGGGGACTGCTCGCCGGGGAGCGGCAGCAGGCGGAGCTGCGCGCGGCGTGCGCCGCGCTCGGCGTGCGCCCCCTGGAGGACCGCTCGGCGGCGGGTCCGGGCCTCGGGGAACGGCAGATCCTGCACGTGGTCGCGGACGAGGGCACGGCACCGGAGGGCGTGCGGGTGGGCGTGGCGGCGGTGGAGGCTCCGGCCGAGGCGGGGCGGCTGCCGCGGGAACCGGCGGCGGACGTGGCGGGGGAGGAGGGCGTGCCGGGGGAGGGCGTGCCGCCCGGACTGCGGCTGGGGCCGCTGGGGCCGCTGCTGGACGGTGACCCGGCCGTGCTGCGCCTCGCGCTGCTGTCGCGGCGCAGGAGCGAGCCCGTCCGGCTCGACGCGCGGGCTCTGGCCGAGGCGCGGGAGACGCTGGACCGGTGGCGGCGGATCGTCGCCGAATGGGCGCGTCAGCCGTCGCGGCCGGTGCCCGACGAGGTCCGCGCGCGGCTCCGCGCGGCCTGGGAGGACGACCTGGACGTGCCCGGGGTACTGCGCGTCCTGCGCTGGGTGGAGGGCGAGCCGGAGCTGCCGGACGGGGCGCGCTTCGAGACGTACGTCCACGCGGACCGGCTTCTCGGCCTCGACCTCGCCCGCGACCTGGGAGCCCTGCCGTGATCGAGCGCGCCGAGGCCGGCCCGCTGCGCCGACTGGTCGTGCTGCGGCACGCCAAGTCCGCGCGGCCGCCCGGTGTGCCCGACCACGACCGGCCGCTCGCCCCGCGCGGGCGCCGCGACGCCCCGGCCGCCGGACGGGCCCTCGCCGCGGCCGACTGCCTGCCCGACCTCGCCCTGTGCTCCACCGCCGTCCGCGCGCGGCAGACCTGGGAGCTGGCCGCCGCCCAGTGGGGCACCCCGCCGGCGGTCCGGCACGACCCGCGGCTGTACGCCGCCGACGCGCCCGGCCTGCTCGCCGTCGTGCGCGAGACACCGCCCCGCGTGGGCACCCTGCTGCTCGTCGGCCACAACCCGGCACTGGAGGACCTGGTGCTCGGCCTGGCCGGAGACGGCCTCGACGACACCCTGGAGCGGGTCCGCGCGAAGTTCCCCACCTCGGCGCTCGCCGTCCTGTCCTGGCGCGGCACCGGCTGGCCGGAGCTGGACCCCGGCGCGGCGCTGCTGACCTGGGTGACGGTGCCGAGGGGGAGGAAGAAGTAGCCGCCGCATAGGCTGGCCGGATGCAGGACGAGTACCGCACGGTCGCCCGCGCGGGCGTGCACGAGACCGAGGTCAACCGCTCCCGCTTCCTGTGCGCCCTGGCGCCGGCGGCCACCGAGCGGGAGGCCCAGGACTTCGTCGCCGCCGTGCGCAAGGAGCACGCCGACGCCACCCACAACTGCTGGGCGTACGTCATCGGCGCCGACGCCGCGATCCAGAAGGCCAGCGACGACGGCGAACCCGGCGGCACCGCCGGCGCCCCGATGCTCCAGATGCTGCTGCGCCGCGACATGCGGTACGTCGTCGCCGTCGTCACCCGCTACTACGGCGGCGTCAAGCTCGGCGCCGGCGGGCTCATCCGGGCCTACGGCGGAGCCGTCGGGGAGGCCCTGGACGCGCTCGGCACGATCACCCGGCGGCGGTTCCGGCTGGCCACGGTGACCGTCGACCACCAGCGCGCGGGAAAGGTCCAGAACGATCTGCGCGCATCCGGGCGGGTGGTGCGGGACGTGCGCTACGGCGAGGCGGTCACCATCGAGATCGGGCTGCCCGACGCCGACGTGGACGCCTTCCGCGCCTGGCTGGCGGACGCGACGGCCGGGACGGCGGGGTTCGAACTGGGCGGGGAGGCGTACGGAGACGCATGACAATCCGGGCATAACGGCCGTAACTGCCCTTATTCCGTGCGGGCATGACGGGCGGTACCGGAGTAACCGGCCGTGATGTCAGTGCCGGCCGTTAGTCTCGGGGATCATGCGACTGCTGCACACTTCCGACTGGCATCTCGGCCGGGCGTTCCACCGGGTGAACATGCTCGGGGCCCAGGCCGAGTTCATCGGTCATCTCGTCACCACCGTGCGGGAGCGCGGCGTGGACGCGGTGGTCGTGTCGGGAGACGTGTACGACCGCGCGGTGCCGCCGCTCGCCGCCGTCGAGCTGTTCGACGACGCCCTGCACCGGCTGGCCGCCCTCGGCGTGCCCACGGTGATGATCTCCGGCAACCACGACTCGGCGCGCCGCCTCGGGGTCGGCGCCGGACTCATCGACCGGGCGGGCATCCACCTGCGGACCGACCCGGCGGCGTGCGGCACCCCGGTCGTCCTGCGGGACGCCCACGGAGACGTGGCCTTCTACGGGCTGCCGTATCTGGAACCCGCCCTCGTGAAGGACCAGTTCGGCGTGGAGAAGGCCGGGCACGAGGCGGTGCTGGCCGCCGCCATGGACCGGGTCCGCGCGGACCTCGCCAGCCGCGCGCCGGGCACCCGGTCCGTCGTCCTCGCCCACGCCTTCGTCACCGGCGGCCACGCCAGCGACAGCGAGCGCGACATCACCGTCGGCGGAGTCGCCGCCGTCCCGGCCGGAGTCTTCGACGGCGTCGACTACGCCGCGCTGGGGCACCTGCACGGCTGCCAGACCATCACCGACCGCGTGCGCTACTCCGGCTCCCCGCTGCCGTACTCCTTCTCGGAGGCCGAGCACCGCAAGAGCATGTGGCTCGTCGACCTCGACGCCGACGGCGCGGTCACCGCCGAGCGCGTCGACTGCCCGGTGCCACGCCCCCTGGCCCGCCTCCGCGGCACCCTGGAGGAGCTGCTCGCCGACCCGGAGCTGACGCGGCACGAGGAGGCGTGGATCGAGGCCACCCTCACCGACGCGGTCCGCCCCACCGAGCCCATGGCCCGCCTCACCGAGCGCTTCCCGCACACGCTCAGCCTCGTCTTCGCCCCCGAGCGGGCCCCCGACGACCCCGACGTCTCCTACGCCCGCCGCCTGGCCGGCCGCACCGACCAGCAGATCGCCGAGGACTTCGTCGCCCACGTCCGCGGCGCCGGTCCCGACGACCAAGAGCGCACGGTCCTCCGCGAGGCCTTCGACGCGGTCCGCGCGGACCGGGCGGTGCGGGAGGTGACCCCGTGAAACCCCAGGACCCCCGCCGCGAGCCACGTGCCGCTCGCGCGGCCCGCACCGGGCGCCTCCCGGGGGCGCGGGCTGCGGCCGACGGTGCGGGGTGTGCTGCTTCCCTCCGCCGCGTGCCCGGCACTGGCGGCGCGCCGCGCGCGTGCCGTGCTGCGGCGGGGCGCCCCGCAGGCGGCTGTTCCGGTGGCGGGGCTCCTGCCTGCGGTGTGTCCGGCGACCGTCGAGTGACTCCCGTCTGCGGCGCCCCTGCCGACCACCGCGCGACTTCCGTCTGCGGCGTGCCCGGTGACTGCCGCGTGGCCGGGGCGGTCCGCGTCGCGTTGGCGCGCTCTGTGGTGGGCGGTGCCGGTTGCTCGGGTGCCGGCCGCCGCGTGTCCGGAGCACACCGCGCGTGGTCTGCCACCCGCGTGGGTGAGGCCTGCTCCCGCTGCGAGGGCCACCCCGCCTGTGAAGCCCACGGCTTCAGTGCAGCCCATCCCGTCACTGAAGCTCAGCCCGTCGGCACGGCCCACCCCGTCAGTGCGGCTCACCCCGTCAATGAGGCCCACCCCGCGTGTCGCGACGCCGGTCGCGGGTCCCGCGAACGCCGCGCACCCGGCACCCGCCGCGCGTCTCACCCCCGCCGCGCGTCTCACCCCCGCCGTGCCCGCGGCCCGCGAACCCCGGAGGTCGGTCGATGAGGTTGCACCGGCTCGACATCACCGCCTTCGGGCCGTTCGGCGGGTCGCAGCGCGTCGACTTCGACGCGCTGTCCGCGGCCGGGCTGTTCCTGCTGCACGGCCCGACCGGCGCGGGCAAGACCTCCGTGCTGGACGCGGTGTGCTACGCGCTCTACGGCTCCGTACCCGGTGCCCGGCAGAGCGGGCAGGGGACCGGGCTGCGCAGCGATCACGCGGCGCCGGGGACCCGGACGTCGGTGACGCTGGAGCTGACCGTCGCCGGCCGCCGGCTGGAGATCACCCGGCAGCCGCCCTGGGAGCGCCCCAAGAAGCGCGGCAAGGGCACCACGGTGGACAAGGCCCAGACGTGGCTGCGCGAGTACGACGCCGCGGCCGGCAGCTGGCGGGACCGCAGCCGCTCGCACCAGGAGATCGGCGAGGAGATCACCCAGCTGCTCGGCATGAGCCGGGAGCAGTTCTGCCAGGTCGTGCTGTTGCCGCAGGGCGACTTCGCGCGGTTCCTGCGCGCCGACGCCGAGGCCCGCGGCAAGCTGCTCGGCCGGCTCTTCGACACCCAGCGCTTCGCCGACGTGGAGAAGCGGCTCGCCGACCGCCGCCGCGCCACCGAGGCCGGTGTCCGCGACGGCGACGCGGCCCTGCTCGCCGACGCCCACCGGATGCAGCAGGCGGCCGGCGGCGCCCTGGACCTGCCCGAGCTGGCCCCCGGCGACCCCGGCCTGGCCGACGCCGTGCTCGGCGCCGCCGCCATCGCCCGCAGCACCGCCCGCGAGGAGCTGGCCATCGCCCTCTCGCGGCTCGCCGCCGCCGAGTCCGCGCGGGCCGCCGCCGGCCGCACCCTGGAGGACGTACGCGAACTGGCCCGGCTGCAACGGCGGTTCGCCGAGGCCCGGCAGCGGGCGCTGCGGTTGCAGGAGCGGGCCGACGCCCACCGCGAGGCGCACGCCCGGATGGAGCGCGCCCGCAAGGCCGAGGCCGTGGCGCCCGCCCTGGAGCTGCGCGACGCCGCCGACGCCGAGCACCGCCGCGCGGCCGCCGCCGAGGCCCGCGCGCAGGCCGCGCTGCCCGAGCAGTACGCCGGCGCCGGCGCCGCCGAGGCCCGCGCGCGGGCCGCGCTGCCCGAGCGGTACGCCGGCGCCGGAGCCGCCGGGCTCGCCGCCGCCGCCCGCCGGGCCGCCGAGGAACTGGGCGGACTGGAATCGGCCCGCCGCGCGGAACGCCGCCTCGCCGACCTCGTCGCCGAACGCGACGGCCTCGACCGCCAGGAGCGCGCCGACGACGAGATCTTCCAGGAGGCCGACTCCTGGCTCGCCGGATGGGAGACCACCCGCGCGGAGCTGCGGTCCCGCATCGAGTTGGCGCAGGAGGCCGCGGGGCGGGCGGAACAGCTCGCCGAGCGGCGCGAACCCGCCCGGCGGCGGCTGGCCGCGGCCCGCGAACGCGACCGGCTCGCCGGCCAGGCGGACGCCGCCGAACGGCAGGCCCTCGCCGCCGCCCACGACGCCGTCGAGGCCCGTGCCCACTGGCTCGACCTGAAGGAACAGCGGCTGAACGGCATCGCCGCCGAACTCGCCGCGAACCTCGCCCCCGGCGAGCCCTGCGCCGTCTGCGGTGCCACCGACCACCCCGCACCCGCCCGCAAGGACGCCGCGCACGTCGACCGGGAGACCGAGGAACGCGCCCTCGCCGCCTACCAGCGCGCCGAGGACCAGCGCGCCGAGCACGAACGGCGTCTGGCCGCCGTACGGGAGGCACTGGCCGCCGCCACCGCCGAGGCCGGGGACACCCCCGCCGACGACCTCGCTCGCGAGGCCGAGGAGCTGGAGCGGCGGTACCAGCAGGCGCGCGCCTCCGCCTCCGCCCTGCACGCCGCCCAGGAGGAGCTGCGCCACGCCGAGCAGGAGCACGAGCGGCGCACCGCCGCCCGGCAGCAGGCCGCCGTCCGGGCCGCCGCGCGCGTCGGCCACCGGGAACGCCTGGAGAGCGAACGGGCCGCGCTGGAGGAGGAGCTGACCACCGCGCGGGGCACTGCCGAGAGCGTGGCCGCGCGCGCCGCCGAGCTGGAGCAGCGGGCCGCCCGGCTCACCGAGGCGGCCGAGGCCGCCCGCACCGCCGAGGACACCGCCCAGCGCCTGAAGAGCGCCGACGCGCGGCTCGCCGACGCCGCCTTCCGGGCCGGTTTCGACACCCCGCAGGCCGCCGCCGACGCCCTCCTCGACGACGCCGCCCACCGTGACCTGCAACGCCGGTTGGACGCCTGGCAGACCGAGGACGCCGCCGTCCGCGCGGTGCTCGCCGAGGCCGACACCGCCGCCGCGGCCGCACTGCCGCCCGCCGACCTCACCGCCGCCGAACAGGCCGCCGCCGAGGCGGAGCGCTGGGTGCGCGAGGCCGCCTCCGCGCGGGACGCCGCCGAGCGCCGGTGCGCCGAACTCGACCGGCTCTCCGCGCGCGTGGCCACCGCGGCGCGCCGCCTGGCGCCGCTGCGCGAGGAGTACGACCGGGTCGCCCGCCTCGCCGCGCTCACGGCCGGCACCTCCGCCGACAACGAGCGCCGGATGCGCCTGGAGGCCTACGTCCTCGCCGCCCGCCTGGAGCAGGTCGCCGCCGCCGCGACCGTACGGCTCCAGCGCATGTCGTCCGGCCGGTACACCCTGGTGCACTCCGACGACCGGTCCGGGCGCGGCCGCAGCGGGCTCGGACTGCATGTCGTCGACGCCTGGACCGGACGCGAGCGGGACACGGCCACCCTGTCCGGCGGCGAGACCTTCTTCGCCTCGCTCGCCCTCGCCCTCGGACTCGCCGACGTCGTCACCGACGAGGCCGGCGGGGTCCGCCTCGACACCCTCTTCATCGACGAGGGGTTCGGCAGCCTCGACGACCAGACCCTGGACGAGGTGCTGGACGTGCTCGACTCACTGCGCGAACGGGACCGCAGCGTCGGCATCGTCAGTCACGTCGCCGACCTGCGGCGGCGCGTCCACGCCCAGCTGGAGGTCGTCAAGGGCAGATCCGGCTCCACGCTGCGGCAGCGCGGTCACTGACCGAGGGGGCGTCTGGGCAGCGGGGACGAGTACACGACACTCGTGGTCACCGAGCCCAGCGCGCCGATCCGGCCCGACACCTCCTCCAGGTGCCGCATCGAGCGGGCGGCCACCTTGATGACGAAGCAGTCGTCGCCGGTGACGTGGTGCGCCTCCAGGATCTCGGGCGTGGCCGCGACGAGGTCGTGGAACGGCTTGTAGTTGCCGGTCGGGTAGCGCAGCCGGACGAACGCGAGGATGGGCAGGCCCAGCCGATCGGGGTCCACCACCGCCGCGTACCCCTGGATGACACCCGCCTCCTCCAGCCTGCGCACCCGCTCGGTCACCGCGCTCGGGGACATGGAGACGGCCCGCGCCAGTTCGGCGAAGCTGGCGCGGCCCTCCCGCTGGAGGACGTCGAGGATGCGCCAGTCGGTGGCGTCCGGGGAAAACGCGGTCATCCCCGAGGGATAGCAGGGAAATCCCCGGCAGGGCAAGGGGTGGACCGTGGAACAGTCCTTCAGGGAGCTGATCGACGACCGTAGATTTCTGGTCATCGGACAGCAGAGAGGACCCCTCACGATGACCGCCACCGCCGCCCCCGCCGCCCCCGGCCTCGCCGTCACCGCCCAAGCCGTCACCGCCCCAGCCCCCGCCAACCCCGTCCTGCGCGTCGCCCCCGCCGGGCCCGCCGAGGCCGCGGCCTACTTCCGGGCCGCCCTCGCCTTCCACGCGGACGTCGCCGACGTCGCCGCGGCAGTGGCCGCCGGCGGTGATCCGGGTTTCGTGGTGCTGGACACGCGCTCCACCGCGGCGTGGGACCAGGGTCACGTGCCCGGTGCCGTGCACCTGCCGACCGCGCTGATCCCCGCGCAGGCCGAGGAGTTGCTCGACAAGTCGGTGCCCGTCGTCACGTACTGCTGGGGCCCCGGCTGCAACGGCGCCACGCGGGCCGCCCTCGCCCTCGCCGAACTCGGGTACCAGGTCAAGGAGATGCTGGGCGGATTCGAGTACTGGGTGCGGGAGGGCTTCGAGTTCGAGACGTGGGAGGGGCGGGAGCGGCGGGGTGCCGATCCGCTGACGGCGCCCGTGGGCTCAAAGGAGTGCGGGTGCTGACGTGACGGTCGCGCGAGGCGCCGCGGGGTGCGGTCGGTCGGCGGGTGCGGGTCGTGGTGGGCTGGTCGCCCGGTTCCCCGCGCGCCCGAGGGGTGGGAGTGCCGCCCCCGTTGGCCAGGACCCGGGAAAAATCGGGGTGCCGTCCCCTCCTCCGGCCGCGCATCATGATCCGTATGCCTCGACTTCCGCACCCCACCCCCGAAGAACTGCGCCGTAACCCGTTGCCGCTGCGCGGGCGGACCGCGCTCGTCACCGGAGCCAGCCGGCGCGGCGGCATCGGGTACGCCGTGGCCCGGCGGCTCGCGGCGTACGGCGCGAGTGTCTATCTGCACCACCACGTGCCGCACGACGCCACCCAGCCCTGGGGCGCCGACCGGCCCGAGGAGGTTGCCGCCTCGGTGCGCGCCGCCCTCGGCGACCCGGACGCGCGGGTCGTGCACGGACCCGGCGACCTCGCCGACCCGGCCGCCCCCGCCGAGCTGATCGCCACCGCCGCCGAAGCGCTCGGCGGACGGCTCGACATCCTCGTCGCCAACCACGCCCTCAGCGGCTCCGACGGCACCCTGGACGCCATCGACACGGCCATGCTCGACGCCCACTGGGCCGTCGACACCCGCTCGGTGCTGCTGCTCGTGCAGGCCTACGCACGGCTGCGCGCCGGGCTGCCGCCGCGCACCCCGGGCGGCCGGGTGATGATGATGACCTCCGGGCAGGACCACGGCGGCGGCATGCCCGGCGAGATCGCCTACGCCCTCCAGAAGGGCGCCCTCGCCTCCATCACCCGCTCCCTCGCGACCACCCTCGCCGAGCAGGCGGTCACCGTGAACACCGTCAACCCCGGCCCGGTCGACACCGACTACCTGACCGGCGAGGCCTACGACCGGGTCGCCTCCCGCTTCCCCGCCGGGCGCTGGGGCATGCCCGACGACCCTGCCCGCCTCATCGCCTGGCTGGCGACGGACGAGGCGGCCTGGGTCACCGGTCAGGTGATCGACTCCGAGGGCGGCTTCCGCAGATGAGCGGCGGGCCGGCCGCCGCGGCCGGTCAGAGCCGGGACAGCTCGTCCACCAGGTCGTCCAGACCCAGCGACCCCTGGGAGAGCGCCGCCATGTGCCAGGCCTTCAGATCGAAGGCGTCGCCGTGCCGCTCGCGCGCCTTCTCCCGGCCCAGCAGCCAGGCCCGCTCGCCCAGCTTGTAGCCGATGGCCTGGCCGGGGATCGTGAGGTAGCGGGTCAGCTCACTGGAGACGTAGTCCTTCGGGCGGCTGCTGTGGGCGCCGTAGAACTCCTCGGCCAGTTCCGGCGTCCACCGCTCGCCCGGACGGAACGGCGAGTCCGCGGGGATCTCCAGCTCCAGGTGCATGCCGATGTCGACGATCACCCGCAGGGCCCGCATCATCTGCGCGTCCAGGTATCCGAGCCGCACCTCGGCGTCCGTGAGGAAGCCCAGCTCGTCCATCAGCCGCTCCGCGTACAGCGCCCAGCCCTCGGCGTTGGCGCTGACCAAGCCGACGGAGGCCTGGTAGCGGGACAGGTTTTCGGCGACGTGCGCCCACTGCGCCAGCTGCAGGTGGTGGCCGGGCACGCCCTCGTGGTACCAGGTGGACACCAGGTCGTAGACCGGGAACCGGGTCTCGCCCATCGTGGGCAGCCAGGTGCGGCCCGGACGGGAGAAGTCCTCCGACGGCGGGGTGTAGTAGGGGGCGGCGGCGCTGCCGGGCGGCGCGATGCGCGACTCCACCTTCCGCACCCGCTCGGCGAGTTCGAAGTGGGTGCCGTCCAGCTTCTCGATCGCCTCGTCCATCAGGCCCTGCAGCCACGCGCGGACCTCTTCGACGCCCTCGATGTGCCGGCCGTGCTCGTCGAGGTGGGCCAGCGCCACCCACGGCGTCGCGGCGCCCGGCAGGATCTTCTCGGCCTCCTGGCGCATCTCGCCGAGCAGGCGGTGGAACTCCGCCCAGCCGTAGGCGTACGCCTCGTCCAGGTCGAGGTCGGTGCCGTTGTAGTAGCGCGACCAGCGGGCGTAGCGCTCGCGGCCCACCGTGTTCGAAGCGCCCGCGACGGCCGGCGCGTACACGTCGCGCATCCAGTCCCGCAGCTCGGCCACGGCCGCCGTCGCCGCCCGGGCGGCCTGGTCCAGTTCGCCGCGCAGGGCGTCGGGGCCGCCGGCGGCGAAGTCCTCGAACCAGCCGCGGCCCGAGCCGGTGTCCGCCCACTCGGCGAGCTGCTCGACGAAGACGGCGGTCGGGCGGGGGCCCGCGTGGAGCGTGCGGTCCAAGCCGAGCGCCAGGGACTCGCGGTAGCCCGTGAGCGCGGCCGGCACGGCCCGCAGCCGCTCGGCGATCGCCGCCCAGTCCTCCTCGGTGTCCGCCGGGGTCACCGTGAACACCTCGCGCACGTTGTGGACGGGCGTCCCGAGGTTGCCGACCGCGCGCAGCCCCTCGTCCGCCTCGTGCACGGCGAGTCCGGCGGTCAGCCGCTCCCGCAGCAGCCGGGCGCAGCGCCGCTCGATGTCGCTGTACGCGCCGGGCCGGCGCTCGGCCTCGTCGAGCCGCGCCAGCGTCCGGCGGGCCAGCTCCGCGAGGGCCTCCTGGCCCGCGGGCGAGAGGTCGGGCAGACGGCTCGAACTCTCCTTCGCGCCGAGGTAGGTTCCGGTCACGGGGTCGAGGGCGATCAGCTCGTCGACGTAACCGTCGGCGATCTCGCGGGGCAGCGCGCTGTTGGTGTCTGACATGCGGACCATCCTCGTACGGCGGCCCGGCTCCGTCACCCGGTTTGCGCCGACGGCGAAGGCGGCAGCAGGGGACCGCAGTCCCACTGCTGGAAGATCAGCCGGGTCTCCACCCGGGCCACCTCGCGGCGGGCCGTGAACTCGTCCAGGACCAGCCGTTGCAGGTCCGTCATGTCGGTGACCGCGACATGCACGAGATAGTCGTCCGGGCCGGTGAGATGGAAGACGGTCCGCGACTCCGGCAGCGCCCGGATGCGTTCCACGAACGGCCCGACCAGTTCCCGCCGGTGCGGCCTGACCTGCACCGACAGCAGGGCCTCCAGGCCGCGCCCCAGCTTGGCCGGGTCCAGCCGCAGCTGGTGCCCGAGGATCACGCCCGCGCGGCGCAGCCGGGTCACCCGGTCCAGACAGGTCGACGGCGCGACCCCGACCTGCGCGGCGAGATCCCGGTAGGTGGTCCGGGCGTCGTTCTGCAACAGCCGCAGCAGATGGAGATCCACCGGATCCAGTACGACAGATTCCGCCATCGGCCGAACGTAGCACGGGAAAGAACGATCCGACCCCGGCTGGTGTTCACCCTCTCGGCCATGGAGTCAGCGCGCACACAGACACGCACCCGTACCCGGGCACTGGCCACCGAGGCCGTGCACGCCGGCCGCGACGACCTCGCCGGACTCGGCCTGCACGTTCCGCCGATCGACCTGTCGACCACCTACCCCTCCGCCGACAGCCGCGCCGAGGCCGCCCGCATCGACGCGTTCGCCGCGACCGGCGCCGAACCGGACGGCCCGCCCGTCTACGGCCGACTCGGCAACCCCACGGTCGCCCGCTTCGAGACCGCCCTCGCCCGCCTGGAGGGCACCGAGGCCGCCGTCGCGTTCGCCAGCGGCATGGCCGCGCTCAGCGCGGTCCTCCTGGTCCGGGCCTCCCTCGGCCTGCGGCACGTCGTCGCCGTACGTCCTCTGTACGGGTGCAGCGACCACCTGCTGACCGCCGGACTGCTCGGCACCGAGGTCACCTGGACCGACCCGGCCGGCATCGCGGCGGCGCTGCGCCCGGACACCGGGCTGGTCCTCGTCGAGTCCCCGGCCAACCCGACGCTCGCCGAACTCGACCTGCGGGCCGTCGCCCACGCCTGCGGTTCGGTGCCGCTGCTGGTCGACAACACCTTCGCCACGCCCGTGCTGCAGCGGCCCGTCGAGCACGGCGCGCGGCTGGTGCTGCACAGCGCCACCAAGTACCTCGGCGGCCACGGCGACGTGCTCGCCGGAGTGGTCGCCTGCGACGAGGAGTTCGCGGGCCGGCTGCGCCAGGTCAGGTTCGCCACCGGCGGGGTCCTGCACCCGCTCGCCGGGTACCTGCTGCTGCGCGGCCTGGCCACCCTGCCGGTCCGGGTGCGGGCCGCGTCGCAGACCGCCGCCGAACTCGCCCGCCGCCTGGCCGCCGACCCGCGGGTGGAGCGGGTGCACTATCCGGGCATCGGCGGCGCGATGATCGCCTTCGAGACGTACGGCGATCCGCACGCCGTCATCGGCGCTGTCCGGCTGGTCACCCCGGCCGTCAGCCTCGGCAGCGTCGACACCCTCATCCAGCACCCGGCGTCCATCAGCCACCGCATCGTCGACGCCGACGACCGCCGGGGCGCCGGAGTCAGCGACCGGCTGCTGCGGCTGTCAGTGGGCCTGGAGGACGTCGACGACCTGTGGGCCGACCTGGACCGGGCCCTGGGGTGAACGCGCGAACGGCCCGGCAGGGCCGGGCCGTTCACATCGGACGGGGTCACTCGCCGACGGTCAGCCGGCCGCTCACCGCGGCCGGCTCCAGCCGGGCCGTGATCACCAGGGTGCCCTCCTCGATCTGGTAGTCGAGGGGCAGGCCCAGACCGCGCATCGCGGCGACCATGCCGGTGTTGGACGCCTGGGTGACGGCGTACACGCTGGCGCAGCCCGCCTCGGCGGCCATCGCCACCAGGCGGCCCAGCAGCTGTGAGCCGACGCCGCGCCGCTGCCAGGCGTCCTCCACGAGCAGCGCCACCTCCGTTTCGTCCCCGTCCCACAGCAGGTGACCGAGGGCGACGATCCGCCTCGAGGGGGTCTCCACGGCGAGGGTGCGGCCGTAGCGCGGGGAGAGCAGATGGTTGAGGTAGCGGTCGGCGTCCCCGACCGGCCCGTGGTAGCGCAGGGAGAGGGTGCGCGACGAGCAGCGCCCGTGCATCTCCTTCGCGGCCGCCACGTCGTCGGTGCCGGCCCGGCGCACGGTGATCGCGTCACCCTCGGGCAGGGTCAGCACGTCCTGGCCGCGCGGGATGCGCGGTCCGAGCCGGGAGTCCAGCTCCACCAGCGCCCGCGCCCGCGCGAACTCGGTCGGGGTGAAGGGCAGGTAGGGGCGCTCCACGGTGATCACGGAGCCCTCGGGGGCGCGCAGTCGCAGCACGGTGTCCTCGAGGACGCCCTCCGCCGGGACCGCGTCCTGAGCGCCGTCCGCCGGGGCGGCGGGCAGCTGGCGGATCGTGCAGCGGCCCAGCAACTGGCGCAGTGCCAGTGGCAGTTCGGCCGCGTCGAGGGCGGTGCGGGTGGCCAGGCCCAGGATCCGGGTCGGGGCGTCCACCAGGTCGTGGGCGTCGGCCCGCTCGATCCAGGTGCCGCTGCCGCCGGCCAGCGCCACCGCGTGGGTGAGCTCGCCGGCCGGGAGCGTGCCGGGGGCGCGCAGCAGGAACTCGTCCACCGTGCCGTGGCCCAGCGGATGCGTCTGCAGGCTCAGGATGTCCACCCGGTGGCCGGCCAGTGCGGTGCACAGCGCGGCCAGCGAGCCCGGCTCGTCCCGCACGGTCGTCCGCAGCCGCCACAGCGTGCTCGGCCCGGGGACGCCCTCGGGCGTGCCCTGCCCGTCCTCCGGGCTCTCGCCCGTCCCGGCCCGCTCCGGGGAGCCGGGCCGGGCGCCGGTATCCAGGGCCGGCGGCGCGTGGCCGTGGCGCCGTGCCCACCAGGTGTGGAAGGCCGCGGTGGCGAGCAGCACGAGAGCGGAGATCAGCAGCAGCGCCGGGCCGTCGGGGCCGTGCCCGATCAGGTTGGCCACGGCGTCGGCGACCGCCACGGCGGTGAAGAGGGCGGCGAGTTCGACCACGTCCCGCCGCCAGTGGTGCACGGGACGCCCGTTCTTGGCGCGTGTCACATCAGTCGTCTTCCGATTCATGCACCCACTGTGAAGGAACGGTGTTGCGTGATCACGAACGGTGTGTGACTGATGGGTAAAGCGGGCATCTGCCCGTTTTGCGTTCAAGTAAAGCGGCAAGCGCCACCCGCGTCCGGCCGCGCCCAAGTCCCGCCGCCGCGCCCAAGCCCGCAGCGCCCAAGTCCCGCCGCGCACGCGAGCGATGCCGCGCACCGCGGGATGACGGCGGTGCGCGACACGGCAACGAGGGTACGGGATCGCCGGGCCGCCCGGCGGCCACTGCCCGGGGAGCGGTGCTACTGCCCGACGAGACCCGGCTGGAGCACCTTCGTGAACAGCGCGGTGCCGTCCTGCTCCCGCAGCCGGACCGTCAGTTCACCGCTGCCCCCGTCGATGTCGACCTCGCCGAAGAACTGGTACCCCTCGGCGGGGGACACGTTCGCCCGGGCCGGTGCCTTCACGAAGACCCGCTCGGGACCGAACGTGCCGTCAAGCGCGTTCGCCGGGAAGGCACCGGCGTTCAGCGGCCCGGAGACGAACTCCCAGAACGGCTCGAAGTCGGTGAACGCGGCCCGCGACGGCTGGTAGTGCTGCGCCGAGGTGTAGTGCACGTCGGCCGTCAGCCAGACCGTGCCGGTGATCCGCCGGTGCTTGACGAACCGCAGCAGCTCCGCGATCTGCAGTTCCCGGCCCAGCGGGGCACCGGGGTCGCCCTGCGCGACGGCTTCGATGTTCGGCCTGCCGTCCCCGGTGTCCGGCACGACCAGGCCGAGCGGCATGTCGGAGGCGATCACCTTCCACACCGCGCGCGACCGGGACAGCTCCCTCTTCAGCCACTCCAGCTGCTCCCGGCCGAGGATGCCCTGCGGGTCGTCGGCCTGCGTGCCGGGCGAGTTCGCGTTGCGGTACGTGCGCATGTCCAGCACGAACACGTCCAGCAGCGGGCCGTGCCGCTGCACCCGGTAGACGCGGCCGCCGGGGCGGCGCAGCGTGGAGATCGGGAAGTACTCCGAGAACGCCCGCCGGGCCCGCGCGGCGAGCACGTCGACGTTCTTCTCCGTGTACCGGCCGTCCGTGAGGATCTCGCCCGGATACCAGTTGTTGGTCACCTCGTGGTCGTCCCACTGGATGATCGAGGGCACCCGGGCGTTGAACGCGCGCAGGTTCTCGTCCAGCAGGTTGTACCGGAAGTTGCCGCGGAACTCGGCCAGCGTCTCGGCGACCTTGGACTTCTCCTCCGTGGTGACGTTCCGCCAGATCCGCCCGTCGGGCAGGGTCACGGTCTCGCCGATCGGGCCGTCGGCGTAGACGTTGTCGCCGGAGCACAGGAAGAAGTCCGGGTCCAGGGCGGCCATCGCCTCGTAGATGCGGTAGCCGCCGAGGTCCGGGTTGATGCCCCAGCCCTGGCCGGCCAGGTCGCCCGACCAGACGAACCGCACCCCGTCGCGGCGCCGCACGGACGCGGTGCGGAAGGTGCCGGTGACCGGCTCGCCGGTACGGCGCGGGTCGTCCGGGTCGGCCAGCAGCACGCGGTAGTGGATCTGCTCGCCGGGCGGCAGACCGCGCAGCCGCACGGTGCCGGTGAAGTCGGTGTCCGCACCCAGCAGCGGGCCGTGCCATCGGCGCGGATCGCGGAACGACTCGGTGGCGGACGTCTCGACGATCATCCGGGCCGGCCGGTCGGAGCGCACCCACACCAGCCCCGAGTCCGTCGTCACGTCACCGGTCTGCACGCCCCAGCCCGCCCGCGGACGCCCCGACAGGGCGAGCGCGGGAGCCGCGCCGAGACCGGCGGCGGGCAGGGTCAGGGCGGCGGACGCGGCGAGCGAGCCGCGCAGCACGCTACGGCGGTCGGGGAGCGGGCGCTGGGACATGAGGCAGCCTCCAGGACGAAATCCGGCCAGTGTGTGGAGCCACACCTACGCGGACATCACGGCGCACACGGAAACCACAAGTGAACAACCGCTCCCGCCGGCCGGGGAACCGCCCTGCCGGTCACATCGCCCCCGCCATCAGCCGTACGCCCTCCCGGATCCGCCCCGGCGTCAGGTGCGCGTACCCCAGCACCAGCCGCACCGCCCGGTCCGCCACGCCCTCGCCGTCCGGCCGCGCGTGCGCGCAGTCCGACAGCGGACGGACGGCGACCCCCGCCGCGGCCACGCGCGCGAGGAAGGCGTCCTGCGGGCCGTACCGCTCCGGCAGCGTGGCGATGACGTGCAGCCCCGCCGCGATCCCGGACACCTCCGCGCCGGGGAAGTGCTCCGCCAGGGCGGCCACGAGCACGTCGCGGCGCTCCCGGTAGGCGCGCTGGCAGCGGCGCAGCTGACGGTCGTAGTCGCCGCGCTCCACGAAGTGCGCGAACGCCGCCTGGTCGACGCTGGGATGGCCGAGATCCATCGCCTGCTTGCGGCTGACCACCTCCTCCGCCAGCCACTCGGGCACCAACAGCCAGCCCAGCCGCAGTCCGGGCGCGAGCGACTTGCTCACCGAGCCGGTGTAGGCCACCCGCTCCGGGTCGAGGCCCTGCAGCGCGCCGACGGGGGAGCGGTCGTAGCGGAAGTCGCCGTCGTAGTCGTCCTCCAGGACGATCCCGTCCACCGACCGCGCCCAGCCGAGGAGTTCGGCGCGGCGCCGCGCCGAGTAGGCGATGCCGGTCGGGTACTGGTGCGCCGGGGTCGTCATCACCGCCCGCACGCCCGACGCCCGCAGCGGGCCGGGCGCGAGGCCCTCCCCGTCCAGCGGCAGCGGCACGGGCGTGACCCCGGCCGCGGCGTACATGCCCTCGTGCTCAGGGCTGCCCGGATCCTCGACGCCCACCGCGCGCAGCCCGCGCGCCCGAAGCGCGAAGCCGAGCAGCGCGGTCGCCTGCGTCACCCCGGACACCACCACGAGCCGCTCCGGGTCCGCGACCACGCCCCGTCGCCGGGCCAGCAGTTCCGCCAGGGCGGTGCGCAGCCGGGGCAGACCGCGCGGATCCGGATAGCCGAGGGAGTGGTGCGGCAGCTCGGCCAGCACCCGCCGCTGCGCCGCGGCCCACGCCGCGCGCGGGAACAGCGACAGGTCCGGCGTGCCCGGCACGAAGTCGGCGCGCGCCCCCGCTGAGCGCGGCGCGAGGTCGCGCACCCGTGGCCGGGCGGCCCGTACGGCGTCCCCCACCCACGTCCCCGCGCCCCGCCCGCTGCGCAGATAGCCCTCCGCCGTCAGCTGCTCGTACGCCTCCGTGACCAGCCCGCGCGACACACCAAGGTCGGCGGCCAGATCCCGACTCGACGGCAGCCGCGTGCCCGCCGCCAGCCGCCCCGACCGCACCGCCTCCCGCAGCGCCGCGCGCAGCGCCCGCCCCCGCGACCGGGCCGGCGCGGCGGCGGCGGGCAGCAGCACCTCCCAGGCGACCGCACGGCCGGCGCCGCCGTCCCGGCTGTCCGGGGAGGCGCCGCCGTCCCCCGCGTGCGCGGCAGCCGAATTGGTCCGGGACACCGTCATGGAAGTGGACCTTAAACCGGGCCGCCGCGCTTCCTAGCGTCGGCCCCATGAACGCCACCACCCGCGGCTGTCTCCTCGCCGCGCTCGCCTGCGTCCTCGTCGGAGGATCCTTCACCGCCAACAGCCTCCTCGGCGACTACCCGTACGCGGGCGGCCAGTTCCTGCGTTACGGCCTCGCCTGCCTGCTGCTGATCCCGCTCGCCGGACCGGGCGCCGCCGCCCGGCTGCGCGCCCTCACCGCCCGGCAGTGGGCGCGGCTCGCGCTGCTCGCGGCCGTCGGCATGGTCGGCTTCAACCTGGCGGTCCTGGCCGCGGAGCGCACCGCGGAACCGGCGGTGCCGGGTGTCTTCGTGGGCTGCGCCCCGGTCGTCGTCGCCGTCGTCGTCCCGCTCCTGGACGGGCGGCGGCCCCGCCGCGCCGTGCTGTACGGGGCCTTCATGGTCGCCGCCGGCGCCTTCGCCGTGCAGGGCTGGGGCCGCACCGGCACGGCCGGACTCGTCTGGTCGGCGGGCGCGCTCGCCGGCGAGGTCGGCTTCGCGGTGCTCGCCATGCCCGTGCTGCGCCCGCTCGGCCCGCGCCTGCTGTCCGCCACCGTGTGCGCCGTGGCCGCGGCGGAGTCCGCGGCGGCCGGCCTCCTCCTGGACGGCACCGCCTGGCTGCGCCGTCCCGACGCCACCGAGACGGCCGCCCTGCTGTGGCAGGGGGTGATCGTCACCGTCGTCGGCTTCGTCTGCTGGTACATGGGCATGCAGCGGATCGGCGCCGAGCGCGCCACCCTCTTCTCCGGGCTCATCCCCGTGGCCGCCGCCTGCACCGCCCCCCTCGTCGGCACCGGCTCCTACGGCCTCGCCCAGGCCGCCGGCAGCGCCCTGGTCGGCGCCGGGGTCGCCCTGGGCTCCGGCGCGCTGAACCGGAGCCCGCGGCGGCGGTCACGTCCCGCGCCCGGCGCGCCCGGCGCTCACGGCGCACACGACGGTCACGGCACGCACCACGTGCCCGAGGCGCCCGCTGTTCCCGAGCCGCCTGACGCTCCCGGCGTGCGCGAGGGGGCGCGGTCGCTCGCGCGCAAGCAGAGGTGACAGAGCATGGGGAACTCGCTGAAGCCCTCCGGGGCGGCCTTCGACCGAGCCGGAGACCGGCCCGGCGACCGGCCCGGCGTGTGAACAGGCCGTACCACTCGGCCGTCCCCCAGGAGGTCCTGAAGGCACCGGCCGGGTCATCCCCGGGCGCTCCGCGGGCGCGCGCTCAGCGGCTGCCGTCGAGCAGCACGCGCGCCACCAGCGCCGGGTCGTCGTTCATCGGGACGTGACCGCAGCCGGGCAGCCGCACCAGCCGGGCGCGCGGGATGACGGTCTTGGCGCGGACGCCCTGACGGGGCACCAGCAGCCGGTCCCGGGTGCCCCAGGCCACGGTGACCGGCAGCCCCGGCACGTCCTCGGTGAACCGCACGGTCCGCCCCGAGCGCAGGGTCTCGGCGAACCCGCGCGCGGTGGCCAGCGCGCGCGTCTCGGCGACCACGGCCTCGGGCGCGCGCCGGGCCGGGCGGGCGTAGATGGTGCTCGTCAGCAGCGTCCGGCCGGCCGCGGACGGCGCCAGCCGCTCCACCACCGACGGGGGAGTGCGCCGGGCGATCTCCCGCATCGCCGTGAGCACGCCGAAGGCGTAACGCCGTTCCGCGTCGGACCAGAAACCGGCCGGGGACAGGGCGGTGACCGAACGGACCACCCCCGCGCGGCCCAGCTCCAGCGCCAGCAGCCCGCCCAGCGAGTTGCCCGCCACATGCGGCCGCTCCAGCTCCAGCGCGGCACACAGCGCCGTGAGCACAGCGGTCATCGTCGGCAGGTCGTGCGCCAGCCCGTCGGGGAGCGCCGGGGACGCGCCGAACCCGGGCAGGTCGACGGCGATCACGTCCCGCTCCTTGGCCAGCACGGGGATCACCGGGTCCCAGGCCTGCCGGTGGTGACCTATGCCGTGCAGCAGCAGCAACGGCTCGCCGTCGCCCTCGCGCGCGTAGGACACGGTCATCGGCCGCGGCCCGGAGGGCGTGGGGACCTGGAAGGAGACGGTGGCGGACATACTGCTCCTCGTCGTGACGCCGGGGACACTGACTTCGCGTAGACACCTTGTCAGCAATTACTACCGGCGGGTAGCCCTCAGGCGCTCCCGACCGCGCACGCTCCCGGCCGCGCCCGCTCACGCGCCCCCGCGTACCTCCCGCGCATCCGCCGCTCACCGCACCGGATTTCGCCTGGACACCACCGCGCGCCGTCGGCTGGGATGAGTGCTGTGACCACCGATACCGCCACCGACGTCTTCGAACAGCACCGCCCCCTCCTCCTGGGGGTCGCCTACCGCATGCTCGGCCGCGTGGCCGACGCGGAGGACGTGGTCCAGGACACCTGGCTGCGCTGGGCCGGCGCCGACCGCGGCGCGGTGCGCGAAACGCGCGCCTACCTGGTACGCGTCACCACCCGCCTCGCCATCGACCGGCTCCGCCAGATCAAGGCACGCGGCGAGACCTACGTCGGCCCCTGGCTGCCCGAGCCGTACGTCACCGCCTACGAGGACACCGTTCCGGACGCCGCCGAACGCGCCGTCCTCGCCGACTCGGTCTCCCTGGCCGTCCTCGTCGTCCTGGAATCGCTGTCCCCCCTGGAACGCGCGGTCTTCGTGCTCCGGGAGGCGTTCGGCTACCCGTACGCCGACATCGCCGCCCTCCTCGACCGCGGGGAACCGGCCGTACGGCAGATGGCCGCCCGCGCCCGCAAGCATGTCGACGAACGCCGGCCCCGCTACGACGTCGACCCCGCCCAGCGCCGCGACCTCACCGAACGCTTCCTCACCGCCGCCGCCGAAGGCGACCTCAGCGGACTGCTGACGCTGCTCGCGCCGGACGTCCGGCTCGTCGGCGACAGCGGCGGCAAGTCGCGGGCGCCCCTGCGGGTCATCGAGAGCGCCGACAAGGTGGGCCGCTTCCTCATCGGCGCCGCCCAGCAGGGCGGTCCGGTCTCCTTCCGGCTCACCGAGATCAACGGCGGCCCGGCGGTCGTGGTACTGGACGGCGACCGGATCGACTCGGTCCTCCAGCTGGACGTCCTGGACGGACACGTCCAGTCCGTCTACATCATCCGAAACCCCGACAAGCTGCGCTCCCTGGCGGCCGGCGACTGACCGCCCCTGCCCGCCGAGCGGCGAAGCCCCCGTCACCGACGGGGGCTTCGCCGTTCCGGTCACCCGCACTCCCGCCGACGGCGGGCGGGGCTTCGTACGAACGTCTCGTGAACGCTGCCCGCGCGTGCTCCCGTGCGCCGCGCGGGAATCGAGGATTGGTCTTGACCAAGGGTGGGGGCCGCCCTATGGTCGCAGACAAGTGCAACAACCTTTAATAAACAAGGGCGCTAAAACGCCGCGGGAACACCGGCGATTGCGGAGGACAGGGTGGGGACCACGCAGCTGGAATCGGTGCCGGAACCGAAGTACTGGCATCTCAAGACCGTGCTCACCGAGGCACTGGACTCCGAGTTCTCCGTCGGCGAGATCCTGCCCAACGAGCGGGAGCTCGCCGCCCGGTTCGGCGTCGCCCGCGCGACCCTCCGCCAGGCCCTGGAACAGCTCGAACTGGAAGGCCGGCTGCAGCGCCGCCGCGGGGTCGGCACGACCGTGGCACCGCCGCGCGTCGGGGTCGCCGTCGGCACCGAGCAGCACGCCTGGCCCGGCGCGCCGGGGGACGACGCCTGGCAGGCCGTCGACTGCGTCACGGCCGCCCCGCCCGCCTCGGTCGCCGACGCCCTGGAGACCGGCCGCGACGAGGTCGTGCACACCATCCGTCGCATCCGGATGAGCCACGGCCAGCCGGTCGCTGCGGAACTGCTCCACATCCCGGCCTCGTCGGTCCCCGACCTCACCGGCATCGACGCCCCGTCCGGCCCGGCCCGCGCGCGTGCGGTCCTGCGCGAACTGCACCGGCTGGAGCTGGAACGGCGCGACAGCGCGGTGGAGCTGGGCTCGGCCCGCGCGGACGACGCCAGGGAACTCGACCGCCTCCCCGGCGCCCCCGTCCTCGTCGTCACCACCCGCTACATCGCCGGCGGCCGCACCGCCGCCCTCGCCGTGTCCACCTACCGCGCCGACACCTGTCGCCTCACCTTCGGCGACTCCGGCGCGGTCGAGATCCACGACAGCCCGGAGCGCCGGGCTTCCTGAGCCTGAACCGCGCGCGACCGGCTCGGCGGAGGGGTGCTTCCGGCCGGGAGGCCCGCCCGGGCGTGCGTGCGCGGTGAGCCGTCGCCGGCCCCGGGTCTATTCCTCCGCCGCCCCCGCGGCCCCGTTGGCCGCCCCTCGGCCGTCCCTACGCCGTTCCGCGGGCGCGAAGGTCTCCCGCGCGGTGGTGGGCGTCTCGGGGTGCGGGCCACGCCCGTGGGCCGGTGACCGGGCAATGATCCCGCGACGGGCAGGATCTGGCCGGCTCGCCGGTCTGCGGCCGGGGCCGCGGTCGCGGCTGCAGTCGGGCTCCGTGGCGCGGCGCGCGCCCGCGTCAGCGCCGGGCCGTCACCGTGCCCTCGACCGCGAAGAGCTGTTCCTCGACGTGGTCGAGGGCGAGGCGGAGGGCGCCCATGGCGACGGCGGCCTCGCCGAGGAGGGACAGGGCGACCTTCGGCGGGCGCAGGCAGTAACGGGCCAGCTCGTGGCGCAGCGGCTCGAGCACGCCGTCCAGGCCCGCCGCCCAGCCGCCGACCACCACCAGCTCCGGATCGAGCGCCAGGACCAGCGCGGCCACGTCGTGCACCAGGCGCTGGATGAACCGGTCGACCGCCGCGCGGGCACGCCGGTCACCCTCGCGGGCACGCGCGAACACCTCGGCGACCTGCTGCTCGTCCAGCGGATGCAGCGGCTCGTCCGTGGTGGACAGCAGCGTCTCCGGCGTCGCCTCCCGGCCCAGCAGATGCAGCGCGCCGATCTCCCCGGCCGCGCCGCCGTACCCGCGGTGCAGCCGCCCGCCGATCAGCGAACCGGCGCCCGGACTGAGCCCCGCCAGCACGAACACCATGTCGTCGGACTCGGTGGCGGCACCCTTCCAGTGCTCGGCGACGGCCGCCGCGTTGGCGTCGTTCTCCACCAGCACCGGGCACTTGAACGACCGGCCCAGCCGCTCGCCCAGCCGCAGCCCCGTCCACTCCGGCAGCGCCGTGCCCAGCCGGATCGTGCCGTCCGCCTCGACGATCCCCGGCGTGGCCACGCCGACCGCGCGCAGCGAACCGCGCGCGACCCCGGCCCGGCGCAGCAGCTCGGCGACGACCGAGCGCAGCCGCTCCAGCCGCTCGTCCGCCGGCGCCGTCTCGGAGATGTCCTTGGCCTGCGCGCCGAGCACCTTGCCGTCCAGGTCGGACAGGAGCGCGGCGACCCGGTGCGGCCCGATCTCCAGGCCCAGCAGATGACCGGCCTCGGCCCGGAACCGGAACCGCCGCGCGGGCCGCCCCTGCCGCCGGGCCGTGCCTTCCTCGGCGGCCTTCTCGACCACGAGACCGGCCTCGATGAGCCCTTCGACGACGCCCTCGACGGTCGGCCGGGACAGGCCGGTGACCCGGGTGATCTCGGTCAGTGTCGCGCAGTCCGTGGCACGCAGCGCGTGCAGCACCACCGCGGAATTGATCCTTCGCAGCAGCGAGGGATCCCCGCCGGTCAGCCCCGCCAACGTCCCGTCCTCCCAGCTCGTGGCCGTGTTGGCCGGATGGTACTCGGCACCGTCCGCTCCGGCGAGCGCCCCCCCGCCCCGGTGAGCGCAGCCGGCCGCCCCCGCTCCGGCCGACCGGGCCGGACACCCCCGCTCCGGGCAACCGGGCGAGACGAACCCCGGCCCCGGTCAACCAGGCGAGACGAACCCCGACTCGTACGCCGCGATCACCGCCTGTGTCCGGTCCCGTGCCCCCAGCTTCCCCAGGACCGCGCTGACATGTGTCTTGACCGTCTCGGTGCCGACCACCAGCCGGGCGGCGATCTCCGCGTTCGACAGGCCCCGCGTCATCAGCCGCAGCACCTCCGCCTCCCGCTCGGTCAGCTGCGCGCGCTCCAGCACGGCCCGCGCCGACGGGTTCCCTTCGCCGTCGCCGTACTCGGCGGCCAGCCGCCGCACCGACGCGGGGAACAGCAGCGACTCGCCCTCCGCGACCAGCCGCACCGCGTGCACGATCTCCGCGGGCCGGGCCCGCTTCAGCAGGAACCCGTCGGCGCCCGCGCGCAGCGCGTCGTAGACGTACTCGTCGTTCTCGAACGTCGTCACCACGAGGATCTTCGGCGGGTCCGGCACGGTCCGCAGCACCGCGCGGGTGGCCTCGATGCCGTCCAGCAATGGCATCCGGACGTCCATCGCGACCACGCGGGGCCGCAGTTGCCGCACCAGCGGGATCACCGCCGCCCCGTCGGCGGCCTCCCCGACCACCTCCAGATCGGGCTGCGCCTCCAGTACGGCGCGCAGCCCCGCGCGGACGAGGGGTTCGTCGTCGACGAGGAGCACGGTGATCGGCGGCATCCGCCCAGCGTAGGTCAGCCGAGCGGCAGTTCGACGCGCACCTGCCAGTCGCCGTCGTCGGGCCCCGTGCGTGCCCGGCCGCCGAGCAGCGCCGCGCGCTCCCGTATCCCGCGCAGCCCGCTGCCCCGGCCGGGTCCGGGTATCGCCGCCGGCAGCGGATTGCGGACCTCCAGGTCGAGCCGGCCGTCCGCGACCGCGACCCGCACCCGTGCCGGGACGCCGTCCGCGTGCCGCAGCACATTGGTCAGCGCCTCCTGGAGGATGCGGTAGCCCTCCCGGGAGACCGGGCCGGGCACCTCTGCCAGCGGCCCGGTGAACTCGGCGTCCACCTTCGTCCCGGAGGCCCGCGCGGACTCCAGCAGCCGGTCGGCCTCGGCCAGCGTCGGACGCCCGCTCACCGGGCGCTCCGCCTCGCGCAGGATGCCGAGCACCCGGTCCAGGTCCTCCAGCGCGGCCCGGCCGGTCTCCTCGATCGCGCCGAGCGCCCGGTCCGTGAACGCCGGATCGCCCGCCGCGCGCGCGGCGCCCGCCTGCACCACCGCCACCGTCAGCGCGTGCCCGATGGAGTCGTGCAGCTCGCGCGCGATCCGGTTGCGCTCCAGCAGCTGTTCGGTGCGCTCCTCCAGGGCGGCCAGCCGTTCGGCCGCCGACGGCCCGAGCAGCCGCCGCGCGAGCGCGGTGACCAGTTCGCCGAGCCCCACCACCCCCGCGGCAAGCACGAGCAGCGGCAGCGGGGCCAGCGCGGCGTACCCCCAGTGCGGTTCGTCGATCGGCAGCAGCGGGTTGTCGTACGGCACCCGGCCGAGCGACGCCGCGGCCAGGTCGACCGCGAGGATCGGCATCCAGATGCTCAGGCACACGGTCACCGCGCCCAGCACCATCCGGATCTCCAGCCACAGCACCGTCCGCAGCCGGTCGCCCCAAGTCGTCGACGGCGTGGTGGAGATGCCCGAGTCCGCCTCGTCCGGCACCAGCATGAACCGCGCCTGCAGGCCCTCGCCGCGCCGCACCGCCGGGATCAGCCCGCCCGGCACCAGCAGCAGCGCGGGCACCCAGGGGCGTGCCATGTCGACGAACAGCCACACGCTGACCAGCAGCACCGGAACCCACAGGTGCAGCAGGCGCGTGTACGTCGTCCCGCGCAGCAGCGGTTGCAGAAAGCGGACCATCGCCCCATCGTGGCAGCCGCCACTGACAGCGCACCTCCCCCGAGCGGGGGAGACGATCTCCCCGCGCAGGGGAGGCCCCGCGTCGCGTGCGGCGGCCAGGCTGAGCCCATGACCAGCATCGACGTCCGAGACCTCACCAAGGAGTATGGCACCCGGCGCGCCGTCGACCACCTCACGTTCACCGTCGCACCCGGCCGCGTCACCGGCTTCCTCGGCCCCAACGGCGCCGGGAAGTCCACCACCATGCGGCTCGTGCTCGGCCTCGACCGGCCGGCCTCCGGCACCGCGACCGTCGGCGGCCGCCCCTACGCCGCGCTGCGCGAGCCGCTGCGCGAGGTCGGCGCCCTCCTCGACGTCCAGGCAGCGCACGGCTCGCGCACCGGCCGCGACCACCTGCGCGTCCTCGCCGCGAGCAACCGCATCCCGGTCTCCCGCGTGGACGAGGTGCTGGAGGAGACGGGGCTGGCCGGCGCGGCCCGCCGCCGCGTGAGGACGTACTCGCTCGGCATGCGGCAGCGGCTCGGCATCGCGGCGGCCCTCCTCGGCGACCCGGCCGTGGTCATGCTCGACGAACCGTCCAACGGCCTGGACCCCGAGGGCATCATCTGGATCCGCGGACTGCTGCGCCGGCTCGCCGACGAGGGCCGTGCGGTGCTCGTCTCCAGCCATCTGATGAACGAGACCGCGTCCTTCGCCGACCACCTGGTCGTCCTCGGCCGGGGACGGCTCCTCGCCGACCTGCCCATGCGGGACTTCATCGACGCGCGCGTGCGGCCCCGCGTGCGGGTGCGCACCACCGACGACACGGCGCTGCGGGATCTGCTCGCCCGGCACGGCTTCGAGACCGCCCGGAGCGAGGGCGGCGGGTGGACCGTGCAGCACGCGCGCGTGGACGACATCGGCCGCCTCCTCGCCGAGGCCCGGCTCCCCGTCCTCGAACTGACCCCTGAGGAGGGCACCTTGGAGCAGGCCTATCTGGACCTGACCGCCGCCGAGACCGAGTTCACCGCCCAGCCCCAGGAGGCCTGACCATGGCGTTCACCCCCGTCCTGCACGCGGAGTGGCTGAAGATCCGCACCCTGCGCTCGCTCATCGGCGCCCTCGTCGCGCTGTTGGCGGTGACGACGGCGTTCTCCGCCATCGCCGCCAGTGGCTCCGCCCCCTCGGACCCCGGCTTCGACCCGCTGTTCACGGCCTTCCTCGGCATCGCACCCGGACAGATCGCGGCTCTCGCCTTCGGCGCCCTCGCCGTCTCCTGCGAACTCTCCGGCGGAGGGCTGCGCCTCGCCTTCACCGCGGTGCCCCGGCGGGGGAGCTGGTTCGCGGCCAAGCTGACGGCCGTCGCCGTACCGGCCCTCCTCGTCGGGCTGGTCGCCGGAGCCGTCTCGCTGGCGGTCGCCCGCGCGGGCATGGGCTCCGCCGCGGACGGGCTCACCGCCGGTCAGCAGCTGCGCGGCATCGCCGGCTGCGGCCTCTACCTGATGCTCATGGCCGTGTTCGCGGCCGGACTCACGGCCCTGCTGCGCAGCGCCGTCGGCGCGCTCAGCGTCCTCGTCCCGCTCCTGCTCGTGGTGTCGTTCGTCGTCGGGGACTCCGCCGGCGGCCTGCCCGAGTACCTGCCGGACCGGGCCGGCCAAGTCGTGTTGCACGCCCGGCCGGACGGCTCCCTCGGCCCCTGGACCGGTCTGGCCGTGAGCGCCCTGTGGACTGCCGCGGCGGTGGCGGCGGGAGCGTGGAGCGTGCGGCGCCGGGACGCCTGACGCGACGCCAATTGTCAGTGGTGGCGGGTTTACTGGCCGTATGGACATCGCACGGTGCCTGGACACGATCGACCGGCTGTGCCTGCGCCCCTTCCCCGCGCGGCACGCCTGGTCGGACGTGGGCCGGGCGGGCCCGGGCTACTTCATGGCGGAACTGCACACGGGGGAGGGGGAGGAGACGCATGGGGAGCGTACGGCCGACGACGCCGAGGCCTGCAAGGAGGCCGTCGCCCAGCGGCTGCACCGCAGGTGGGGACCGGTGCCGGCGTGGGGGATGCTGACCCTGCGGGTGCGCGGCCTGCGCGGCGAGGAGATACCGGAGCCGTGGGCGAGCCTGAGCCACCTGACCGACGAGGCGTACGTCTGGCAGGCGGACGGCACCGGCCGCTGGGTCGCCGTGGCGGTCGCCGACCGGGACCCGGCGGACGCGATACGGCTGCTGGCGGTGGTCACGGACACGGACCCGCCCTGAGACCGTGCCCGAGGTGCGACCGTGCCCGCACCAAGGCCGTGCCCGCCCTGAGACCGTGCGCCCCACGACACCGCGTCCGCCCTGACATCGCACCCGCCCTCGGCCCGGGTCTCCGCCCGCGCCGAGGGAGAGAGCGGGTCAGTCCTCGGCGGCGGCGCGCAGGCGGGCGAACTCCTCGGCCATCGTCCGCGCCGTCCAGTGGGCGTTGAGCCCACTGGGGTTCGGCAGCACCCACACCCGTGTGCCCGCGATGACCCGCTCCTGCGGGCCCACCCGGGCCTTGCGGTCGTCGAAGGCGGCACGGTATGCGGTGACGCCCACCACCGCCAGCCACTTCGGCCGCAGCCGCGCCACCTTGAGCGCCAGCTGCCGCCCGCCCTCGCGGTACTCGTCGGCGCTCAGCTCGTCCGCCCGGGCCGTCGCCCGCGCCACCACGTTGGTGATGCCGAGCCCGTACGTCAGCAACTCCCGCTGCTCGGCGGGCCTCAGCTGCCGCGGGGTGAAGCCGGACAGGTGCAGCACAGGCCAGAAGCGGTTGCCGGGCCGGGCGAAGTGGTGGCCGGTCGCCGCGGACATCAGGCCCGGATTGATGCCGCAGAACAGGACACGGAGACCGTCCGCGACGACGTCCGGTACGAGACGGTCGCGGGCGGCCTCCAGTTCCGCCGGGGTGAAGCGGGTCAGAGGATCGCTCCGGGGGTGTAGCCGGCGGCCTCCGGGTGCCGCTTGACGATCTCCTCGATCCGGCCGACGACGGCACCGACCTGGTCGGCGGCGGCGCCCGTGAAGGACAGCTTGTCGGCCATCAGCGCGTCCAGCGCGGCGCGGTCGAGGGGGATGCGCTCGTCGGCGGCGAGCTTGTCGAGGAGTTCGTTGCGCTCGGCGCCCTGCTCGCGCATCGCGAGCGCGGAGGCGACGGCGTTCTCCTTGATCGCCTCGTGCGCGACCTCCCGGCCGACGCCCGCGCGCACCGCGCCCATCAGCACCTTGGTGGTGGCGAGGAACGGCAGGTAGCGGTCCAGCTCCCGGGCGACGACGGCCGGGAAGGCGCCGAACTCGTCGAGCACGGTCAGGAACGTCTCCAGCAGGCCGTCCAGCGCGAAGAACGCGTCCGGCAGGGCGACGCGGCGCACCACCGAGCAGGAGACGTCGCCCTCGTTCCACTGGTCGCCCGCCAGCTCGCCGGTCATCGAGGCGTAGCCGCGCAGGATGACCATGAGGCCGTTGACGCGCTCGCAGGAGCGGGTGTTCATTTTGTGCGGCATCGCCGAGGAGCCGACCTGGCCCGGCTTGAAGCCCTCGGTGACCAGCTCGTGCCCGGCCATCAGGCGGATCGTCTTGGCCAGCGAGGACGGCGCGGCGGCGAGCTGCACCAGGGTGGTGACGACCTCGTAGTCGAGGGAGCGCGGGTAGACCTGGCCGACGGAGGTGAAGGCCTGGCCGAAGCCGAGGTGGGCGGCGATCCGCCCCTCCAGCTCGGCCAGCTTGGCCCCGTCGCCGCCGAGCAGGTCCAGCATGTCCTGGGCGGTGCCGACCGGGCCCTTGATGCCGCGCAGCGGGTAGCGGCCCAGCAGCTCCTCGACGCGGGCGTAGGAGACCAGCAGCTCGTCGGCGGCGGTCGCGAAGCGCTTGCCGAGGGTGGTGGCCTGGGCGGCGACGTTGTGGGAGCGGCCGGCCACGACCAGCTCGGCGTACTCGGCGGACAGCTTGCCGAGACGGGCCAGCACCGCGACCGTGCGGTCGCGCATCAGCTCCAGCGACAGCCGGATCTGGAGCTGCTCGACGTTCTCCGTGAGGTCGCGGGAGGTCATGCCCTTGTGCACGTGCTCGTGCCCGGCGAGGTCGTTGAACTCCTCGATCCGCGCCTTCACGTCGTGCCGGGTGACCTTCTCGCGCTCGGCGATGGAGGCGAGGTCGACGGTGTCGAGGACGCGCTCGTAGTCGGCGATCGCCTCGTCCGGCACCTCGATCCCGAGGTCCTTCTGCGCCCGCAGCACGGCGAGCCAGAGCTGACGCTCCAGCTTCACCTTCTGCTCGGGCGACCAGAGCGTGGCGAGCTCGGCGGAGGCGTACCGTCCGGCGAGGACGTTGGGGATGCGGGGCTTGGCGGGCGCTGAAGTCACGTGTCCAGAGTTTACTGGTGGTTCGTGCAGGCCAGCGCCACGGGACGGTTCATCGGAACCTACGAGACCCCCGTCACGCGCTCGCGGCGGCGGCCGCACCCACCCGCACCGAGTCGCCGACAAGCGCGCCCGCACCGAGTCCGCCGGCGAGCGCATCACGTACGCCGGCGGACCCCGCCCTCACGACTCCGCGTCGGCGACCAGCTCGTACGGCAGCAGCTGCGGCCGCTTCGGCGGACGGCCGTCGCCGGAGGAGCGGCCGGTCAGGCGGCGGCCGATCCAGGGCAGCAGGTGCTGCCGGGTGAAGCGGACGTCGGCGATCCGGCGCGCGGCCCAGCCGGGCGGGGCGGTGGGCGGGGGCGGGACGTGCCAGTCCGGGTCCTCCGGCTCGTAGCCCAGGGTCTGCCAGACCGCCTCCGCGACCCGGCGGTGTCCCTCGCCGGTCAGGTGCAGCCGGTCCACGTCCCACAGCCGGGGATCGGCCAGGGAGGGCGCCCCGTACAGGTCGACGACGACGGCGCCGTGGCGGGCGGCCAGCTCGTCCACGCAGGCGAACAGCTCCTCCATGCGCGGCCGGAACCGTTCCAGCACCGGCCCCTGCCGGCCCGGGCTGCGCATCAGCACCAGCTGCTTGCAGGCCGGCGCCAGCCGCTCCACGGCCTCCTCCAGCAGGCCCCGCACCCGGCCCATGTCGCACTTGGGCCGCAGGGTGTCGTTGAGGCCGCCGACCAGGGTGATCACGTCGGCGCCCATCGCGGCGGCGGGGCCGACCTGCTCGTCCACGATCTGCCCGATCAGCTTGCCGCGCACCGCCAGGTTGGCGTACCGGAAGCCGGGCGCGCGGGCGGCCATCCGCGCCGCGAGCAGATCGGCCCAGCCCCGGTAGGTCCCGTCGGGCATCAGGTCCGACATGCCCTCGGTGAAGGAGTCGCCGACCGCGACCAGGCTGGTGTGCGTGGGAGGGGGATTCGTCTGCATGGCGTCACAGATGGTATCCCTAAGCACATACCCGCCGGTCGGTCACCCGGGCACCGTCACCCGGGCACCCTCGCTCGGGCACCGTCACCCCACCTCGGGGCGCTGCCGGCTCACACCTCCCCCGCGCGCTGCCCGAACAGCTCCCGCAGCACGTCCTCCATCGTCACCAGGCCCGCCAGCCGCCCGTCCGTGCCCAGGACGGCGGCGAGGTGGGTGCGGCTGCGGCGCATGGCGGTGAGGACGTCGTCCAGCGGGGTCGTCTCCCGCACGCGCGCGATGGACCGCATGTCCCGCAGCCGGAACGGCACATCGCGCGGGGAGGCGTCCAGTGCGTCCTTCACGTGGAGGTAGCCGACGATCCGCCGGCCCTCGTCGACCACGGGGAAGCGGGAGAACCCGGACTCGGCCGACAGCCTCTCCAGCTCCTCGGGGGTCACCCCCACGCGCGCGTAGACCACGCGTTCCAGCGGCAGCACGACATCGCGCACGGGCCGCCGGCCCAGTTCCAGCGCGTCGTGCAGCCGCTCCTGCGCCCGGTCGTCGATGAGCCCGGCCGCGCCGGAGTCCTTGACCAGCCGGGCCAGCTCGGCGTCCGAGAACGTCGAGGTCACCTCGTCGCGGGTGTGGATGCCCAGCAGCTTCAGCAGGCCGTTGGCGAAGGCGTTGATCGTGAAGATCACCGGGCGCAGTGCCCGCGACAGCGTCACCAGCGGCGGCCCGAGCATCAGCGCGCTGCGCACCGGCTCCGCGAGGGCGATGTTCTTCGGCACCATCTCGCCCAGCAGCATGTGCAGGTACGTCGCCAGGGTCAGCGCGATGACGAACGACACCGCGTGCCCGGCACCGCTCGGCACCCCCATCGCGTGGAAGGCGGGCTCCAGCAGATGCGCGATCGCCGGCTCGGCGACCACGCCCAGCACCAGTGTGCACAGCGTGATCCCGAGCTGTGCCGCCGCCATCAGCGCGGAGACGTGCTGCAGACCCCACAGCACGCTCTTGGCGCGCCGGTCGCCCTGCTCGGCGTACGGCTCGATCTGCGAGCGCCGCACGGAGATCAGCGCGAACTCCGCCCCGACGAAGAAGGCGTTGACGACCAGGGTCGCCAGACCGATCAACAGCTGTACGGCGGTCATGCCAGCGCCCCCTCGTCGCCCAGGTCCTTCTCGTCGTCCAGCGGCGCGCACAGCAGCACGCGGGCCGCCCGGCGCCCGGCGGCGTCCAGGACTTCCATCCGCCAGCCGGCTACCTCCACCACGTCCCCGGCGGCCGGGATGCGGCCCAGCTCGGTGGCGACGAGGCCGGCCAGCGTCTCGTACGGCCCCTCCGGCGCGCGCAGGCCCACGCGGGCCAGCTGGTCGATACGGGCGGCGCCGTCCGCCGAGTACAGCGCGTGGCCGTGCTCGTCGGTGCCGGCCGGGGCGAGGTCGGGTGTCTCGTGCGGGTCGTGCTCGTCGCGGACCTCGCCGACGACCTCCTCGACGATGTCCTCCAGCGTGGCGACACCCGCCGTGCCGCCGTACTCGTCGATGACCACGGCCATCGTCCGCTTGCCCGACAGCCGGTCCAGCAGCCGGTCCACGGTCAGCGTCTCCGGCACCAGCAGCGGCTCGCGCATCAGCTCCGAGACGGGCACGCGGGGCCGGCGCTCGGCGGGGACGGCCAGGATGTCCTTGACGTGGGCGGTGCCGACGACCGAGTCGAGGCTGCCGCGGTAGACCGGGAACCGGGACAGACCGGTCGCGCGGGTCGCGTTCGCCACGTCCTCGCAGGTCGCCTGCGCCTCCAGGGCGATGACCTGGACGCGGGGCGTCATCACGTTCTCGGCGGTCAGGTCGGCGAGGTTCAGGGTGCGCACGAACAGCTCGGCGGTGTCCGGCTCCAGCGCGCCCTCGCGGGCGGAGTGCCGGGCCAGCGCGGCCAGTTCCTGCGGTCCGCGCGCGGAGGCCAGCTCCTCGGCCGGCTCGATGCCGAAACGGCGCACCACGCGGTTGGCGGTGTTGTTGAGGTGGGTGATGAACGGCCGGAACAGCGCGCTGAACCAGCGCTGTGTGTTGCCCACCCGCTTCGCCACGGCCAGCGGCGAGGAGATCGCCCAGTTCTTGGGCACCAGCTCGCCGACGACCATCAGGAACACCGTCGACAGCGCCGTGCCGAGCACCAGGGCGATCGAGGACGCGGCGGTCCGGGAGACGCCGACGGCCCGCAGCGGGCCCGCGATCAGCCGGGCGACCGACGGCTCGGCGAGCATGCCGACGACCAGGTTGGTGACGGTGATGCCCAGCTGCGCGCCGGACAGCTGGAAGGTCAGGTTGCGTACGGCCTTCAGCGCGCCGGCCGCGCCGCGCTCGCCGCGTTCCACGGCGCGTTCCAGGTCGCCTCGCTCGACGGTGGTCAGCGAGAACTCCGCCGCGACGAAGGCGCCGCAGATGAGCGACAGCAGGACGGCCACCAGCAGGAGCAGCACTTCGATCATCGGGTCACCTCCGTCCCATGGTCGGCCAGGGGCTGGGGGATCGCGCGATGTCGGGTACTGGGAGGCTCGCCCATGGGCGGACGTTCACACCTTTCATTGGAGACCGAGTGATCCTCCAATGGTAAAGGATCGGCAAAAGCATCGGGGATTCGGTCAGGATTCGGTCAACGGCTTCACCCAGCGCCGCCACCGCTCCTCCGGCGCGTAGCCGGCGGCGTGCCAGGCGTGGTGGGCCGTCTCGTTGCGGGTGAGCACCATCGCGTCCGCGCGACGCCCTCCGAGCCGTACGAACCGCTCCTCGGCGGCGGCGAGCAGCGCGGTGCCGATGCCCTGCCGCCGCCGGTCCGGGTGCACCGCCAGCCGGTAGAGATGGCACCGCCAGCCGTCGAACCCGGCGATCACCGTGCCCACCAGCTCACCCGCCCGCTCCGCCAGGATCAGCGCGCCGGCGTCCCGCGCGATCAGCCGTTCCACCCCGTCCCGGTCGTCACTGATGCTCGCCCCCTCGGCGGCGGTCTTCCAGAAGCCCAGCACGGCATCGACGTCTTCGGCCCGAGCGGCCCGTATCCGCAGGTCGGTCATGTCGTCATCCCATCACGGGGCACCACGCGGGACGGGATATTCCGGCATGTGGACGCGGCCGCGAGCGCGAGTGGACACCGCCCGAGCACCCCCTGCTCACCCCTTGTCCACCCGTGCCCGTGCTCACCCCCGGTCCACCCCGTGCCCGTGCTCACCGCCCCCGCAGCGCCGCCATCACCGGAGCGAACGCCTCCATGGCGGGCTCCAGCACCGTCAGGTAGGAGAACCCGTACCGCTCGCGCAGGGCCAGGACCCGTTCGACGATCTCCTCCTCGGTGCCCGCCAGGACGATGGGCAGCCGCAGCGCCTCCTCGGGGCTCAGCTGCGGGACGTGGGACAGCAACGGCCGGAGCGCCCCCTCGGGGTCCTCCGTCACGGCGACCTGCTGGATCAGGAGGTTCAGCTCGGCGGGCTCCGCGCGGTCCGCGGCCAGGCGCCGGTAGAGGGCCACCCGCTCGTCCAGCTCCTCGGCCGTCACCGGCAGCAGTTCCCCGGTCGTGCTGCCGGGCACGGCCCGCGCCCCGGTGAAGGCCGCGATGTCCGCGTGCTCGGCGGTCAGCCGGAGCATCCGGTCGCCGCCGGCGCCGATCAGCAGCGGCACACGGGGCCGCTGGACCGGGCGGGGCAGGTGGTCGTCCGAGCCGAGCAGCCGGTTCAGCTCCTCGACCGTGCGCAGCAGATGGTTCACCCGCTCGCCGGGGGAACCCCACGGCAGCCCGGCCGTCTCGTGCTCGGCCCGGACGTAGCCGGTGCCGAGGCCGAGTTCCAGCCGGCCGCCCGTGAGGGCGTCCGTCGTGGCCACCTCGCGGGCCAGCAACGCGGGGTTCCAGAACCCGGCGTTGAGCACGAACGTGCCCACCCGCGGGCGCTGCGTCGCCTCGGCCGCCGCCACCAGCGCGGGGAACGGCGCGGGCATCCCCAGATGGTCGGGGACGAGCAGCACGTCGTAACCCAGTTCCTCCGCCCGGCGGCACTTGGCCCGCCACTCGGCGGCGGGCGCGGCGGACAGCAGATTGACACCGAAACGGAACGGGCGCGGCATGAACTCTCCTCAGCCGTCGGAGACTTGGATGCGGTCGGAGACTTGGACGTACCAGCCCCGATTCGATCACTCGTGGGCGATGGCCGCCAGCACGTTCATGCGTGACGCGCGCAACGCCGGAAGCAGTGCCGCCACCACACCGATCACCGCCGAACCCACCACCACCGCGACGATCGTGCCCCACGGGATCTCCAGCGCCGTCATGCCCTGCAACGCCAGCACCTGCTGGCCGCACACCCCCCACACCAGCCCGAGGGCGAGCCCGAGGACCGCCCCGAACACCGCGATCACCACCGACTCCAGCCGGATCATCCGGCGCAGCTGCCGCCGCCCGAGCCCGATCGCCCGCAGCAGCCCGATCTCCCGGGTCCGCTCGACCACCGACAGCGCGAGCGTGTTGACCACGCCGAGCACCGCGATGACGATCGCCAGCCCGAGCAGGGCGTACACGAGGTAGAGCAGGACGGCGATCTGGTCGCGGACCAGTTCCTTGTAGTCGGCCAGGTCCCGCACCTGCACCTGCGGATACGGATCCAGCGTGCGCTCCAGCGCCGACCGCAGCTCGCCGGCGTCGGTGCCCGGCGCGGCGTTCACGTACACGGCGGCGTCCTGGCCGCCCGGCGCGTAGCGCTCGGCCGTGCCCCGGCCGAAGTAGATCCCGCCCGTGGTGCCGAACCCCTCGGCGGCGTCCTGGTCGGTCAGCGCGCCCACGGTGAGCCTGGCCGTCCGCCCGCCCTGGAACTCCACGGGCAGCGCCGTCCCCACCCGGACCCCGTGGTCGCGGGCGAAGTCCACGTCCATCGCCAGCCGCCCCTCGGCGAGGGCCGCCGCCGTGTCCCCGCGCGCATAGGTGATGGTGGCGACCTCGTCGAGCCGGGGGTCGTAGCCCGCGGCCGTCGTCGTCACCCGGTCGCCGTCCGGCAGGCGTACGGCGACCGGGGTGAACCTCGCGCGCACCGCGAGCCCCACACCCTCGGTGCCGCGCACGGCGTCGGTGACCTCGCGCGGGAACGGCGTGAAGTTGGTGTTCTGGACGACGAAGTCGGCGCCCAGCGTCCTGTCGATCTGCCGGTCGAACGACGCGGCCATCGAGGCACTGGCCACCGACATCCCGCCGACCAGCGCGAGCCCGATCATCAGCGCCGCCGCCGTCGCCCCGGTGCGCCGCGGATTGCGCAGCGCGTTGCGCTGGCTCATCCGCCCGACCGGCCCGAACAGCGCCGGGAAGGCCGCGCCGAGCACCCGGATCACCGGCCGCACCAGCAGCGGCCCCGCGACCACGGTCGCGATCAGCGTCAGGACCACACCGGCACCCAGCAGCACGGCCGCCGGCCCCGTCCGGGACGACACCACGCATCCGGCGAGCGCCGCCGCCCCGGCCGCGCCGACGATCGCGCCCGCCACCGCGCGCATCCGCAGCGGCCGGCCCACCCCGGCGACCTCCGCGTCCGAGAGGGCCGCCATCGGCGACACGGCCGCCGCGCGCCGGGCCGGCGGGTACGCCGCGACGAAGGTGACGCCGACCCCGACGACGTACGCCGTCACCGGCGTCCCCCAGCCGATCACCATCTCGGCGGTCCGGATGCGCATCCCGATCAGGCCCATCAGCTCGATCAGCCCGGCCGCCAGCGCGACTCCGGTGACGAGGCCCAGCGTGGAGCCGGCCAGCCCGAGCAGCAGCGCCTCGGTGAGCACCGAGCGGCGCACCTGCCGCCGGTCGGCGCCGAGCGCGCGCAGCAGGCCGAGCTCGCGGGTGCGCTGGGCGACCAGCATGGAGAACGTGTTGACGATCAGGAACACGCCGACGAGCACGGCGATCCCCGCGAACGCGACCATCACCCACTTGATGACGTCCAGGAAACTGCCCAGCTGTTCGACATCCGACGTGGCCTGCTCGGCGGCGGTCCGGTAGTCGTAGCGGTCGGCGCCGAGCGCGGCGGCCACCCGCTGCTTGAGCGTCGCGTCGCTCACGCCGGGCGCCGCGTCCACGGTGATGCCGGTCGCCGCCCCCGGATCGCCCAGCAGCTCGGTCCGCGCGGTCGGCGGGTCCATGAACAGCAGTGCCGAGCCCGGGTTCGTGGTGGTGAAGGTGACGATGCCGACGACCCGCGCCCCGAACGAGCCCGGCGGCGCGATCACGGTCAGCCGGTCGCCGATCGCGACGCCCGCGCGGTCCGCGGTGTCCGCGTCCAGCAGGATCTGGCCGGGTCCGCGCGGGGCGCGCCCGGAGGTGAGTTCCACGGGGCTGCGGTCGGTGGGCAGCCAGGCGGAGCCGAGGGTGGGGGCGCCGGTCGTGGGGCTGACGGACTCGTTCCGGTCGTCGACGACGGTGAGGTTCCGCACCTCCGCCTCCGCGCGCGCCGCGGCCACGCCGTCGATCCGGGCGACCCGGTCGGCGAGCGCGGCGGGCAGGGTGGCCGTCATCCCGGAGGGCACCCTCTCGTCGAGGGTCTCCTTCGGGCTGACGGTGACGTCGGCCGCCGTGGTCGCGAACAGCCGGTCGAAGGTACGGCTGACGGTGTCCGAGAAGATCAGGCTGCCCGTGACGAACGCGACGGACAGGATCACCGCGAGCGCCGACAGCAGCAGCCGCCCCTTGTGTGCGAGGAAGCTCCTGAGCGTTGCCTTGAGCACGGCGTCAGTCCTTGTCGCGAGACCGGCCGAAGCCTGTGGGGTGGTGGCCGAAGCCTTTGGGACGGTGGTCGGAGCGGGTGGGGCGGTGGTCGGAGCCGGTGGGCGGGTGGTCGGAGCCGGTGGGCGGGTGGTCGGAGCCGGGGGTCCGGTCGGCGGCGGGACGGGGCCGGTCGGCGGAGAGCTGGACCACGTCGAACCGCTTCATCCGCTCCAGCACGGCCTCCGCCGTCGGCCGGGCCATCTCGTCCACGAGCCGGCCGTCCGCGAGGAACAGCACCAGGTCGGAGTGGGCGGCGGCGCCCGGGTCGTGGGTGACCATGACGACGGTCTGCCCCAGGTCGTCCACGGCCTCCCGCAGGAACCCCAGTACCTCCAGCCCGGCCCGCGAGTCCAGGTTGCCGGTCGGCTCGTCCGCGAAGATCAGCTCCGGCCGGGCGGCGAGCGCCCGCGCGCACGCGACCCGCTGCTGCTGGCCGCCCGACAGCTGGGCCGGCCGGTGCGTCAGCCGGTCCCGCAGCCCCAGCGTGTCGATGACCTGGTCCAGCCACCGCGGGTCGGGCCGGCGGCCCGCGATGTCCATGGGCAGGGTGATGTTCTCCAGCGCGTTCAGCGTGGGGATCAGGTTGAACGACTGGAACATGAACCCGATGCGGTCCCGCCGCAGCCGGGTCAGCTCCCGCTCCCTCAGCCCGGTGATCTCGGTGTCACCGAGCCAGACCTGCCCGGCCGTGACCGTGTCCAGCCCGGCCAGACAGTGCATCAGCGTGGACTTCCCGGACCCGGAGGGACCCATGACGGCCGTGAACCGCCCGCGGACGATGTCCACGTCCACCGAGTCCAGGGCGACCACGGCCGTCTCCCCGGAGCCGTACGCCTTGGTCAGCCCGCGGGCGCGGGCCGCGACCCGGTCGCCGGACCCCGGGTGGGCCCCCGCCCCGTACTGCGGCACGTGCTCCGGTACCTGCTCCGCTGGTGTGGACAAGGCTGCCTCCTGGCTCGGGGACGGACGGACTTCCTTGTCCCGGTCGAGCGTAATGTGATCCGGCGCACACCCGGTATCCCTCCTGGCGCGGGTCGGGCGCCCTTGCCGGTGCTAGCACCGCGGCGCTGGCGTCGAGATATGGCGAAGACCCAGCTGAACGTGCGGGTGGACGAGGACACCGCCCGGGCCGCCCGCGATCGCGCGCCGGCCCGCGGCGTGAGCGTCAACCGCTACATCGAGGAACTCGTCCGGCAGGAGACCGGGGAGGTCGGCCACACCTTCGTGGAGGCCGCCGCCGACTTCATGAAGCAGTTCGAGAAGGTGTTCGCCGAGGAGTTCGGCGACGGCGCTCGCGCCGAGGGCGGTCGCCGAGCCCTTGAGCGATGTGCGCATCGACCTGCCCTGGCTGCTGATGCTCGCCGAGCGCAAGACCCCGGGGGACCCCCAGGTCACCGACTGGGGCGCGCTCGTCGCCGCGGTCGCCCGGCACCAGGCCGAGATCTTCGACGTCCCCGTCTACGACACCCCGCACGCCCGCGCCGCCGCCCTCCTCCAGCAGCTCATCCACATCCCGGCGCTGGAGCGCTCCAACGCCCTGTTCGCCTCCGCGGTCGCGTACGCCTATCTGGTGGCCAGCGGCTTCAAGGTCGTCACCTCGCCCGAGCGGGTCCGCGACCTGGCCCGGATGGTCAAGAGCGGCGAGGCGTCGGTGCACGAGATCGCCCGCGAACTGCGCCAGTGGTGCCTGTAGGAGCGGTCCGGGGGAGCACGGAGAGGGGTCTTCGGGGGCCGGGTCCACGGCCGTCTCCGCGGGCCCGGGTCTACGGCCGTTCCCGCGCGGGGCCGGGTCTACGGCCGCTCCGGTGCCGCCGGCCGCCAGGCGGTGCCCAGCACGCAGTACGAGGCGGGCAGGGCCGGCCCCTTCTCGGGCATCATCAGCCGCCGGTACGGCCCCAGTTCGAACCCGGCCTCCCGCAGCGCGGCGACCGGGTCGCGCCCCACATGGCAGCCACCGGCCAGCGGCGGCCAGACCGTGCGGTCCAGTGCCCGCTGGGTCAGCCGCATCGCCCGCCCGCCGCCCAGGCCGTGCTCGAAGAACCGCACCTGTCCGCCCGGCCGGAGCACCCGCCGCACCTCGCCCAGCGCCCGCGGCACGTCCCGCACACTGCACAGCACCAGCGACAGCACCACCGCGTCGAAGCCCTCGCTCTTGACCGGCAGTGCCTCCGCCGCGCCGGGCACCACGTCCACCGGCGTCTCGGCCCGCAGGGCGGCCCGCACGGCCAACCGCCGCAGCAGCCGCTCCGGTTCGATGGCGACGACCTCCGCGACCGTCGGCGGATAGTGGGCGAAGTTCAGGCCGTTGCCCGCCCCGACCTCCAGGACCCGTCCGGAGAGCCCGGCGAGCAGCCGGTCGCGCACCCCGGCCATGCCCATCCGGGTCTCGGCGGCCACGCTGACCCGGGCGTACCAGCGGGCGAACAGCGGATGGTGCACGGGGTCCCGCCCCGCCTGGCCGGCACCGGCGAACCGTAGGGGCATGGGGACCTCCCTGAGGGCGGACTGCTCCTTCCGGGGATTGTCCCCCGTAACGGCCCCCACGCACCCTCACCGGCACAGAACCGGGCGCACTCCCGCCGGCACAGCACCGCCCGCACCGCCACCGGCGCACGGCCGGGCGCACCCGCGTCGGCACGCCCGCCCGCACCGTCGCCGGCCCAGCACCGCCCAGCACTCCCACCGGCGCACGGCCGACCGCGCTCTCACCGGCTCACGGCCACCCGCACCTCACCGGCGCCCGCCCGCGGCTACCACCCAGGCGCCCGCCCGCGGCGACCGCACCGGCACCCACCCGCGGCTACCGCCCCGGCGCCGGTGCCTGCCGCACCCGGAACGCCTCCACGTCCCAGGTCCCGTCCAGCCGCGGCGCGAGCCAGCCGGGCGCCGCGGTGCGGAACGTCCCGGGGTCGAGGGAGCCCGCGCCCTCCGGGAGCGCGCCGAGCAGCGGGGCGCCCGAGACCTCCGGCAGGTCCGCGATGTTGCAGCGGCAGGCGAGGTCGGGTTCGGCGGGCCAGCTGCCGATCACCACGCCCGTCAACTCCACCTCGCGGCGCCGCAGTTCGCGGGCGCTCAGCTCGGCGATGTTCAGCGTGCCGAGGCCCGCCGAGGCCACCAGCAGCACCGGCGCCCCCAGCAGCGCGGCCACGTCGGCGAGCGTGCCGCCCGCCGGGTCGAAGCGGACGAGCAGCCCGCCCGCCCCCTCCACCAGCACCAGATCGTGCTCGGTGGCCAGCTTGGCCGCCGCCTCGGCGACGTCGTGCGGGTGCACCGGCGCCATCCCGGCCCGCCGGGCCGCCGTCCCGGGCGCCAGCGGCTCCGGGTAGCGGGCGAGTTCGGCCGCCGTGACGGGGCCCGCGAGCCGCGCCACCTCGTCGGCGTCGCCGCGCTCGTCGGGCCGTACGCCCGTCTGCGCGGCCTTGAGCACGGCCACCGACCGTCCCGCCGCGACGGCCGCCGCGGCGACGGCGGCCGTCGTGACGGTCTTGCCGACCTCCGTGTTGGTACCCGTGATCACCAGGACCGGCATGTCATCCCTCCCGTGCCGCGGCGCACACCGCGCGCGCGATGCGTGCCACGTCCGCGTCGCCCGTGACATAGGGCGGCATCGTGTAGATCAGATCCCGGAACGGCCGCAGCCACACGCCCTCGCGTACGGCCGCCGCCGTGGCCGCCGCCAGGTCGACCGGGTGGTCGAGCTGGACGACCCCGATGGCGCCGAGGACCCGTACGTCCCGCACGCCCGGCAGCCCGGCGGCCGGGGCCAGCCCGTCCCGCAGGCCCGCCTCGATCCGCTTGACCTCGGCGAGCCAGTCCTGGCCGAGCAGCAGCTCGATCGAGGCGCAGGCGACCGCGGCGGCCAGCGGGTTGCCCATGAAGGTCGGGCCGTGCGCGAGCACCGGCACCTCGCCCCGCGAGATGCCGTCGGCCACCCGGGCGTTGCACAGCGTCGCCGCCAGCGTCAGATAGCCGCCGGTGAGCGCCTTGCCCACGCACATCACGTCCGGCGACACCGCCGCGTGCTCCGCCGCGAACAGGGCACCCGTACGGCCGAACCCGGTGGCGATCTCGTCGAACACCAGCAGCACGTCGTGCGCGTCGCACGCCTCCCGCAGCACCCGCAGATACGCGGGCGAGTGGAAGCGCATCCCGCCCGCGCCCTGCACCACCGGCTCGACGATCACCGCGGCCAGCTCGTGCGCGTGCTCGGCGATCAGCGTGCGCAGCCGGCCGGCGTACGCCTCCTCGTACCCGGCGGGCGGCGGGCCGGCGAACACCTGGCGCGGCAGGACGCCGGTCCACAGCTCGTGCATCCCGCCCTCGGGGTCGCAGACCGACATCGGCTGCCAGGTGTCCCCGTGGTAGCCGCCCCGCCAGGTCATCAGCCGGTGCTTCCCGGGACGGCCCAGCGAACGCCAGTACTGCAGGCACATCTTGACCGCGACCTCGACCGACACCGAACCGGAGTCGGCGAGGAACACATGCTCCAGGCCCTCGGGCGACACGTCGACGAGGAGCTTCGCCAGCCGGACGGCGGGCTCGTGGGTGAGCCCGCCGAACATGACGTGGCTCATCCGCCCCAGCTGCTCGCGCGCCGCCTCGTTCAGCACCGGGTGGTTGTAGCCGTGGATGGCCGACCACCAGGACGACATGCCGTCGACCAGCTCCCGCGAGCCGCCCGCGAGCTTCAGCCGCACCCCGCTCGCCGACTCCACGACGAGCGGTTCGTGCCGGCCCGGCATCGGCCCGTAGGGATGCCAGACGTGCCGCCGGTCCAGCTCCAGCAGCTCCGGCACGCTCAGTTCAGGCATTGGGCGCGAGGTCCGTTCCGGCGCCCCGGCGGCGTACGGCGACCAGGTCGGTGCGCGGCTCGCCCGCCGCCGGCACCGCGGCGGCCGTACCGCACACGCCACCGCCCTCGTGCGCCCCGCACCCGGCGCCCGCGTCCTCGTGCGCCCCGCACCCGGCGCCCGCGTCCTCGTGGGACCCGCAGCCGCCGCCCGCGCTCGCGTGGGAGCCGCAGCCGCCCCCGCCCGCCGCCACGCGGTGCTCGGGCAGCGTGACCTCGCCGGCGCCCTCCACCTCGAACCCGGCGTCCGCGATCATCTCCAGGTCGGCCTTGCCGGCCTGGCCCTCACTGGTGAGGTAGTCGCCGAGGAAGATCGAGTTGGCCAGGTGCAGCGCGAGCGGCTGCAGGGAGCGCAGGTGCACCTCGCGGCCGCCCGCGATCCGCACCTCGACGTCGGGGCAGACGAACCGGACCATCGCCAGGATCCGCAGGCAGCGCTGCGGGGTGAGGTTCCACTCCTTGGCCAGCGGGGTGCCCTCGAACGGGATCAGGAAGTTCACCGGCACCGAGTCCGGGTCCAGCTCGCGCAGCGAGTAGACGACGTCGACCAGGTCCTCGTCGCTCTCGCCCATGCCCGCGATCAGGCCGGAGCACGCCGACAGGCCCGCCGCGTGCGCCTTCCGCACGGTGTCCACCCGGTCGGCGTAGGTGTGCGTCGTGGTGATCTCGCCGTAGGTGCCCTCGGAGGTGTTCAGGTTGTGGTTGTAGGCGTCGGCGCCCGCCTCGCGCAGCCGCTCGGCCTGGCCGTCGGAGAGCAGACCCAGACAGGCGCACACCTCGACGCCCTCGTTCTGCTCCTTGATCGCCTTGATGGTCTGCGAGACCCGGTCCACGTCCCGGTCCGTCGGACCGCGCCCGCTGGCCACCAGGCAGACCCGCTTGGCACCCCCGGCCAGGCCCGCGGCGGCGGCCTTGGAGGCCTCGTCGGGCTTGAGCCAGGTGTACTTCAGGATGTCGGCCTTGGAGCCGAGCCGCTGGGAGCAGTAGGAGCAGTCCTCCGGGCACAGCCCGGACTTCAGGTTGACGAGATAGTTGAGTTTCACCCGCCGGCCGAACCAGTGCCGGCGCACCTTCCCGGCCGCGGCCACCACATCGAGCAGTTCGTCGTCGGTCGTCGCGAGGACGGCCAGCGCCTCCTCGCGGGTCGGCAGCTCGCGCCGAAGCCCCTTGTCCACCAGCGTGTTCAGCAGGTCCATGAGAGCCGATCCTGTCCTACGGAGGTGCTCCCGGCCAAGGAGAGTCCGCACAACAGCGTCACTTCGTGGTGTGTGGATTGCCACATCCTGGCCTGCGGGACGTACCGCTAGTGTCTGTGCACTGCCTACAAAATCCCCGGAGGACCCATGGCGTTCGGCTGGATCGACGAGCAGGCGGAATCGCGCCGCCGTACGGGTCTCGTCCGCACCCTGCGGCCCCGGCCCGCCGACTCGCCGCTGCTGGACCTCGCGAGCAACGACTACCTCGGACTGGCCCGCCACCCGGAGGTCACCGAGGGCGCCGCCCGCGCGGCGCGCGTCTGGGGCGGCGGCTCGACCGGCTCCCGGCTCGTCACCGGCACCACCGAACTCCACGGGGAACTCGAACGCGAGCTGGCCGCGTTCTGCGGCTTCGAGGCCGCCCTGGTCTTCTCCTCCGGCTACGCGGCCAACCTCGCCGCGGTCACCGCGCTGGCCTCGCACGGCTCGCTCGTCGTCTCCGACGCGGGCAACCACGCCTCCCTCATCGACGGTTGCCGGCTGGCCCGGGGCACCACCCAGGTGGTCGCCCACGCCGACCCCGACGCGGTCCGCAAGGCGCTCCAGGGCCACGACGGGCCGGCGGTCGCGGTGTCCGACACGGTCTTCTCGGTGGACGGCGACGCGGCGCCGCTGGCGGAACTGGCGGCGGCCTGCCGGGAGCACGGGGCCGGGCTGGTCGCCGACGACGCGCACGGCCTCGGAGTGCTGGGGGAGGGCGGCCGGGGCGCCGCGCACGCGGCGGGTCTGGCGGGCGCGGACGACGTCGTCGTCACGGTCACCCTCTCCAAGTCGCTGGGCAGTCAGGGCGGCGCCGTGCTCGGCCCGGCCCGGGTGATCGACCACCTGGTCAACGCGGCCCGGACGTTCATCTTCGACACCGGGCTCGCCCCGGCGGCGGCGGGCGCGGCCCTGGCGGCCCTGCGGCTGCTGCGCCGCGAGCCGGAGCGGGCGGAGCGGGCGCGCGCGGTGGCGGGCGAACTGCACGCCCGGCTGACGGCCGCGGGCCACGAGGCGGTGCGGCCGGACGCGGCGGTGGTCTCGGTGCGCGCTCCGTCCCCGGAGAGCGCCGTGCGCTGGGCGGCCGACTGCCGGACCGCCGGACTGGCCGTGGGCTGCTTCCGGCCTCCTTCCGTGCCCGACGGCATCTCCCGGCTGCGGCTGACCGCCCGCGCGGACCTCTCCGGGGAACAGATCGAACGCGCTGTACGGGTGATCGGCGAAACGCGGCCATGAGTCGGCGTCCACGGCCGTGCGTCGCCTCGACGGACGGGTCGGTCAGACGGTGGCCGTGAAGCGCGCCCAGGTCTCGGGGGAGAAGACCAGCGCGGGCCCGGCCGGGTCCTTGGAGTCGCGTACGGCGAGGAGTCCGGCCCAGGCGCCCGAGCGGGGGCTGGCCGTCTCCACGCAGTTGTTCGCTCCTGTGCTGTAGCTGCTGCGCAGCCAGCGCACATCGGACAGGTGGGTGGTGGAAGGTACGTTCCGAGGCAGAACGGTCATGGTGCCTCCTTACGCGCCGTCAGCTATCCCGGCGATGTATTCCAACGTTTCCTCGGGTGACAGGGCGTTCCTCCGAAGCGCGTCGAAGGCCTCGGTGTAGGCCCCAACGTCTTCTTTCCGTTCGAGATAGAGGCTACTCGTCAAGTGGTCGAGAACAACCACATCCAGATCAGAAGCGTTCGAAAATGAGAAGATAACGAAAGGCCCGGTGAGGCCGACGTGCGCGCCCGCGGCGAAGGGCAGCACCTGGAGTCTCACTTGCGGCAACCGCGCCGCCTCCAGCAGCCGGCGCAGCTGCTCGGCCATGACGTCCGGGCCGCCGACCTCGCGCCGCAGCACCGCCTCGTCCAGTACCGCGCTGAGCGCCAGCGGCGGCTGGGAGCGCAGGACGTCCTGCCGGGCCAGCCGCACCTCCACCAGCGTGTCCAGCCGGTCCTCGTCCAGGCCCTCCACGGCCGCCCGGGTCACCGCGCGGGCGTACTCGGGCGTCTGCAGCAGCCCCGGCACCACCGAGGTCTCCAGGGTGCGCATGTCGCTGGCCTGCGACTCCAGGCTGATGTAGTCCCTGTAGGTGGGCGGCAGCACCCCGCGGTAGGCGTGCCACCAGTGGTCCCGGCCCTGTCCGCCGCCGGACCCGGCCAGCACCAGCAGCAACTCGCGCAGCTGGGGATCGCTCACCCCGTAGGCGTCCAGCAGTAACCGCACATCGGCCGGTTTCACCCCGCTCGCGCCCGTCTCGATCCGGCTCACCTTGGACTGGTGCCAGCCCACCAGCCGCGCCGCCTCACCACTCGTCAGGCCCGCACCCGTGCGCAGCGCACGCAGTTCGGCGCCCAGTTTCCGGCGGCGTACCGCGGGACCGTGCTGCATGGGCTCCTCCTTACTCCACCCGAGCCGCCCAAATACGGTCTGTCGTCGCAGAGTTCACCGCATCGAGCGACAGATATATGCATATCCTGGTGGATCGCCACCGGGATCGCCCCGAGAGTGGCAGTCTGGCGACGAAGCACCAGTCCGGGACCGTACTCGAACCTTGGCCTTCGTGTCGGTCCGCGGTCCCGTGGGAAAGGGACGACATCGCCATGGCAGACCACCTGGAAGCATCCGTCACTCTGCCGAGCGATCCCGCTTCGGTCTCCGCGGCTCGTGCCTACGTGGCCGGCATCCTGGCGGAGTGGGGTCTGCCGTCCGACACGGAGGTGGCCGACGCGATCCGGCTCATCGTCTCGGAGCTCGCCACCAACGCCGTGCAGCACACCTTCGGGCTGTCGCCCACCTTCACCGTGGACCTGGCACTGGACCGGGACGAACACCTCCGCATCGGCGTGACGGACAGTCACCCCAGATTCCCCAAACGCCTGCCGGCCGCCGTGCAGCAGGACAACGGCCGCGGCATGGTGATCATCCGCTGCCTCACCGCCGAGTGCGGCGGACGCCTGAGAGTGCGCCCCACCCGCGAGGGCGGCAAGACGGTCGCCATCGAACTGCCCTGGACCGTCCCGGCCCACCCCGTCACGGCGGCCAAGCGCAACCCCTGACGACCCCTCGTCCTCCCTGCCCCCGCTGCTGCCCCTCCCGGCCCGCTGCCGCCCGGAGACCGCCCGCTCGCGTCCCGCTCTCCTCGTCCTTCCGCCTGCGGCCCGCCCAGACCCCTCGGGCCCTTGAGGCTCGCGCGCCGCCCCCGCCGCTCGTCCCTCCCGGCCCGCCGCCCTGCCGCCGCCCGCACACAGCCCGGACCGGCCCCCGCGGCCGGCGAGCCTCCCCGTCCCCGCCCGCGTCGGCCTCCCGCGCCCCGTTCCCCGGTACGGGGCCCATCGGACGCCGCAGCGGCCTGTGCCCCGCCCAGGCCTCTCCCTGCGCCTCTGGGCGGACCCCGGACGCCGCGCCGCAGTCCGCACCGCAGGCTGCCCTCACAAGCGGGCCGGGCCCGTGCGCAGGTGCGCGACGGGCCCGGCGTGGTCGCTCATGGGGATGACCGGGCGTGGCGACGGCAGGTCAGGGGTGCCGTCACCGCGCCCGCAGGGGTCACTTGACCCGGCCGTACCAGACGCTCTTCGTCCAGATCTTCTGCAGCCGCACGACGTCCCCGGTCTTGGGGGCGTGCCAGATCTTCCCCTTTCCGGCGTAAATGCCCACGTGGTACACGTTGGACCCCGAGTGGAAGAACACCAGGTCTCCGGCCTTGCGGCTCTTCGCGGAGATGTGGCGCGTCTTGTTGTACTGCTGCGCGGCCGTGCGCGGCAGGGTCTTGCCCGCCTTCTTGTACGAGTAGAGCGTGAGTCCCGAGCAGTCGAATCGCTTCGGCCCCGTGGCGCCCCACTTGTACGGGGAGCCCTTCTTCGAGGCGGCGACCTGAAGCGCCTTCGACGCCGGCGTGGCGGCCGCGGCCTCCGGGGCGAAGCCAGGGGCTATCACGGTGCCGCCCACCGCGGCCAGGGTGAGGGCCGAGGCCGTACCGGCCCGGGCCATGAGCGACGGGACACGATTGAGCGCGTTCATGCGCAACCCTTCGTCAGCCGCCTGTGAAGGATGACCTGTCGGATTCGGGCTGGCGAAGTAGCCCGGCCGCGTTGCCGCGGCTTCACCCCAAGGGCTGCTCGGTCCGGCGACTCCTCACGGAGCCGGCCGTGCCGGCGACCCGTCGTGCTTGGGTCCTCCACTCCTGCCGATCCACTCCTGTCGACCGGTCATCCAGGCGGCGGCAGGACTCGGCGTCCGCCCGGACCGCCCCGCCGCGGTGGCGGGGGCTTGTCGTCAGACAGGGATCTTGACTCACACATGTCCGAAAATCCCAACGGAACCGGGGATTTGTGGTCTTCCTCACCACTCACCCGTTCGGGTGGACACCCTGTCGAGCGGTCGGAAGTCAAGACCGCGACAGCCCCCCGGACCAGCGACGGAATCCTCAATTCCGCCCCTGGAGGCCGTCTTCGGCGCAACCGGAACCAGCTCGAAAAAGGAGGGGTGGATACGCCGAACGTGGGTAATCCGTTCAGTCCGTTTCACCCCTGACGGCGCACACCGCGCCCTCCGCGCGGCGAGCCTCGCTCACGCGTGCCGCACCGTCAACTGTCGGAGCGCGGCGGAAGGGTGACGCGCGCCGCACGGCGTTCGCCGTCGAGCACGCGCAGCGCCCGCGCGAGCGTCGGCGCGTGCAGCTCCGTCTCGCCTCGCTGGTGCATCAGCGCCAGCGCGTCGCGCAGGGCGACGGCCCTGCTCACCAGCGCCTGAGCGGCCCGCAGTCCGCCGTACGTGTGACCGTGGCGGCCGGGGTTGATCCGGCCGAGCAGGTCCACCACCTCCAGGTAACGGTCGATCAGCTCGCCCTCGGCGCGGGTCAGCGCGGGCAGCGGCGGCAGTTCGGGCGGCAGCATCGGCGGCTCACCTCCCGCCGGGCACGCCGCCCGGCGCCCTGCGGCCGGTGACGACGCGGTCGATCAGGCCGTACTCCAGCGCCTCGCGGGCGGTGAGGACCGTGTCCCGCTCGAGATCGGCGCTCACCCGCTCCCGGCTGCGCCCGGTGTGCCGTACCAGCATCTCCTCCAGGCGGGACCGGACGCGGGCCAACTCCTCAGCCTGGATCACGAGATCACCGGCCTGCCCCCGCACCGGCTCGGGCAGCGCCGGCTGACGGAGCACCATCCGGGCGCCGGGCAGGGCGTATCGCTTGCCCGGCGTGCCGGCGGCGAGCAGCACCGCGGCGCAGGCGCCGGCCTGGCCGAGGCAGACCGTCTCCACGTCGCAGCTCACGTACCGGATCGTGTCGTAGAGCGCCGACATGGCGGTGAACGAGCCGCCGGGGGAGTTGATGTACAGCGAGATGTCCCGGTCCGGCGCCTGGTACTCCAGATGCATGAACTGGGCCATCACGTCGTTCACCGACGTGTCGTCGACCGGTGTGCCCAGGAAGACGATCCGCTCCTCCAGCAGCTTCGTGTACGGATCCGTGGTGCGGTGGCCGAAGCCCGTGCGCTCGGTGAACTCGGGCAGGACGTGACGGGCGGACGGCGGGACGGGCTCTCGGGCCATGGTGGACGCCTCCTCGCGACGGAGCTGTCTCTGTAAAAAATGTACAGGACGTACATGACGTAATGTGGAGACCATGGCCTACGAGATTCCGGTGACGCAAGCCAGGGCTGAGCTCGCCGACCTGATCAACCGCGTGGTCTACGGCGGTGAGCGCGTCGTCGTGACCCGTCACGGCAAGCCCCTCGTCGCCCTTGTCTCCGCCGCTGACCTGCGGCGACTCGAGGAGGCGCCGGAGGCGGAGGAGGAGCAGGTGATCAGCTCCGTGTCCCGGGTCCGCGAGGTCGCGTCCGCTGCGGGCGAACGGCAGCGGTTCGGCATCGCGGCGGAACACCGGGGGCCGAATCCCTCGTAGTGGCCGAGTGGCCGAGTGGCGGACTGCCGAGCGGTGGTGCGGCGAGGGAGACGCGAAGACCGTGCGTCCCCGTCCGCTACTGCGGGGACGCACGGTCGGTCGTTGCCGGCCCGGTCGGCCGGTGCGCGGTCGATGGACGGCGCCGGCGCGCGCTGCCGGCGGCGGCCCGGTGGGTGGCTGCCGGTGCTCAGCCGGTGAGGGCCGGGGCGGTGTTCAGCCGGTGAGGGCGGGTTCCCGTTCGGGCGCCGGTGCGGCTCCCGTCGTACGGGACCTCAGCGCCGGGCCGAGCAGCACCGCCCCGAGGCCCAGCAGTGCCCACCAGGTCAGGGTGAGGGCGGGGCCGGCCGCCGCCGCGCCGTCGAAGTACGACACCGAGCGCAGCAGGGACGCCCCGGCGCCCGGCGGCAGCCACTGGCCGATCGTCCCGGCCGGCTCCGGCAGCAGCCGCGGCGCCGCGGAGGCGCCGGAGAACGGGTTGCCGAGCAGCATCATCACGGCGGCGCCCAGGGCGATCCCGGCGTTGCCCAGCAGGGCGGCGAGCCCGGCGACCGCGCCCGCGACCGCCAGCGAGGTCAGGCCGAGCGCCCCGGCCTCCGCCCACCAGTCGCCGGTGAGGGCCCCCAGCCAGCTGTGCGTGATCGCGGCCGCGGTGACGCCGACGAGAGCCGAGGCGGCGACGAGTACGGCCACCGCGCGCACGCCCCGCAGCCCCAGCAGGGTCACCGCGGAACCGGCCGCGATCCCGGCCAGGGTGAGCGGCAGCAGGCTCGCGCCGAACGCCGCGCCGCGCGGGTCGTCCTCGGGAGCGGCCACCACGTCGGTCACCGGCACCTCGGTGCCCCCGGCCACCGCCTCCCGCAGCAACTGGGCCACCATCGGGCTCGCCGCGGAGGCGGTGAGCAGCCGGGGACCTCGCTCGGTGACGACGAGCGCGCCGTAGACCGTGCGGCCCTCGACGGCGGCGCGGGCGGCGGCCTCGTCGGCGTAACGGTGGATCTCGAAGGCTCCCTCGTGCCGCGACAGGCGCTGTTCGGCCTGGGCGGCCGCGGCGGCCGGGCCGGCGACGCCCAGCGGCAGGTCGCGCGGCGCCGTGCGGGCGGCGGGCCAGGCGAAGGCCCACAGGGCGAGAGCGGCCAGCAGTGGCACGAGGAGGGCGACCGCGAGGGGCCTGCGGGTGGCGGACATGGGTGCTCCCCGGTCAAGGAGAAGGATCGTTCGTTTTTCTCTCTCCCACCGTCGCGCCGGGGCGGCGCCTTGTCAAGAATGAACGTTCGTTTTAGGTTGTGGACCATGGCCCGCGTTTCCCAGGAACACCTCGACGCCCGCCGCCGCCAGATCCTCGACGGCGCCGCGCTCTGCTTCGCCCGCAACGGCTTCCACGCCACCTCGATGCAGGACGTGCTGAAGGAGGTCGACCTGTCCGCGGGGGCCGTCTACCGCTACTTCAGCGGCAAGGACGAACTGATCGGCGCGATCGTCGCCGAGGTGATGGGGGAGGTCCGTACCGCCTTCGAGGAGGCCGCCCGGCAGAGCCCGCCGCCGCCCCCCGACGAGCTGGTCGCCTCCGTCCTCGGCCGCACCCTGGAGTCCCGCGCCTACGTCACGGCCGACGGCGAGCCGGCCTTCGCGCGGCTGGTCGTGCAGGTCTGGACGGAGACCGTGCGCAACGAGCGGCTGGCGGCCGTGCTCGACGAGGGGTACGCCGCGGTGCGCGCCGCCTGGACCAAGGTCGTCGAGGCCTATCAGGAGAGCGGGATGATGCGGGCCGACGTGCCCGCGGACGACGTCGCCCGCACGATGATCTCCACCGTGCAGGGGTTCATCGTCCAGCAGTCGCTGTTCGGGCCGGTGCCCGTGGAGGTGCTCCGCAACGGGCTGCGGGCGCTGATGAGCATGGGGCGCTGATGAGTATGCGGCGCTGATGTGTATGGGGGAGACCAGCGCCGGGTCATGAGGTGACCAAGGTCCGGTTAACGTCGTTGAAACTCCGGCGCACTAGCCTGCCCCTCCACGCCACCAGGGGTATTTCTTTCCCGATCGCGCCGATTCGCGCCTTCTGTCTGTGTGTTACACCTGTCCCCTGTCGCGGTGGCGGCGGCAACCGGGCCCCGCACGGCCCGGAGCGAGGAGGTGAGGTGGGACGTGCAACTGACCCCGCACGAACAGGAAAGGCTGCTGATCCATGTGGCGGCCGACGTCGCCGAAAAGCGGCGCGCCCGCGGCCTGCGGCTGAACCATCCCGAGGCGGTCGCCCTCATCACCTCGCACATCCTCGAAGGCGCGCGGGACGGCCGTACCGTCGCCGAACTCATGGCCTCCGGACGCACGGTGCTCACCCGGGACGACGTCATGGAGGGCGTGCCCGAGATGATCCACGACGTGCAGGTCGAGGCGACCTTCCCGGACGGCACCAAGCTCGTCACCGTCCACGACCCGATCGTCTGAAGGGGCCTCGATGATTCCCGGAGAGATCCTCTTCGCCGACGGCCCGGTCGTGTACAACGAGGGCCGCGAGGTCACCCGGCTGACCGTCCTCAACGCCGCCGACCGGCCCGTCCAGGTCGGCTCCCACTACCACTTCGCCGAGGCCAACCCCGGCCTGGAGTTCGACCGTGCCGCCGCGCGTGGCAAGCGGCTGAACGTCGCCGCCGGCACCGCCGTGCGGTTCGAGCCCGGCATCCCCGTCGACGTCGAACTCGTCCCACTGACCGGCGCCCGGATCGTGCCGGGGCTGCGCGGGGAGACCGGAGGTGCCCTCGATGCCTGAGATCTCGCGCGCCGCGTACGCCGATCTGTTCGGCCCGACCACCGGCGACCGCATCCGGCTCGCCGACACCGATCTGCTGATCGAGATCGAGGAGGACCGCTCCGGCGGGCCAGGACGCTCCGGCGACGAGGCGGTGTTCGGCGGCGGCAAGGTCATCCGGGAGTCCATGGGCCAGTCCCGGGCCACCCGGGCCGAGGGCACGCCGGACACCGTCGTCACCGGTGCCGTGATCGTGGACCACTGGGGCATCGTCAAGGCCGACATCGGCATCCGCGACGGCCGGATCACCGGCATCGGCAAGGCGGGCAACCCCGACACCATGGACGGGGTCCACCCCGAGCTGGTCATCGGCCCGGAGACCGAGGTCATCGCGGGCAACGGACGGATCGTCACCGCCGGTGCCGTCGACGCGCACGTCCACTTCATCTGCCCGCAGATCGCCGACGAGGCCCTGGCCTCCGGCGTGACCACCCTGGTCGGCGGCGGCACCGGGCCGGCCGAGGGCTCCAAGGCCACCACCGTCACCCCCGGACCCTGGCATCTCGCCCGGATGTTCGAGGCGATGGAGCAGTACCCGCTCAACATCGGCTTCCTCGGCAAGGGCAACACCGTCTCCCACGAGGCGATGCTCTCCCAGATCCGCGGCGGCGCCCTCGGACTGAAGCTGCACGAGGACTGGGGCTCCACCCCGGTTGTCATCGACGCCGCCCTGACCGTCGCCGACCGGACCGGCATCCAGGTCGCCATCCACACGGACACCCTCAACGAGGCCGGATTCGTGGGCGACACCCTCGCGGCGATCGCCGGGCGCGGCATCCACTCGTACCACACCGAGGGCGCGGGCGGCGGCCACGCCCCGGACATCATGACCGTCGTCTCCCAGCCGCACGTGCTGCCGAGTTCCACCAACCCGACGCGGCCCTTCACCGTCAACACCACCGAGGAACACCTCGACATGCTGATGGTGTGCCACCACCTCAACCCGGCGGTCCCCGAGGACCTGGCGTTCGCCGAGTCCCGGATCCGGCCGTCCACCATCGGGGCGGAGGACATCCTGCACGACCTCGGCGCCATCTCGATCATCTCCTCCGACTCCCAGGCCATGGGCCGGATCGGGGAGGTGATCCTGCGCACCTGGCAGACCGCGCACGTGATGAAGCGGCGGCGCGGCGCCCTCCCCGGCGACGGGCGCGCGGACAACCACCGTGTGCGTCGCTATGTCGCCAAGTACACGATCAACCCGGCGCTCGCGCAGGGACTCGCCCGCGAGATCGGGTCCGTGGAGAGCGGCAAGCTCGCCGACCTGGTGCTGTGGGAGCCGGCGTTCTTCGGTGTGAAGCCGCTCCTCGTCCTCAAGGGCGGGCAGATCGCGTACGCGCAGATGGGCGACGCCAACGCCTCCATCCCCACCCCGCAGCCCATCCTGCCGCGCCCGATGTACGGCGCGATGGGGCGGGCGCCCGCCGCCAACTCGGTCAACTTCGTGGCACCGCTCGCCGTCGAGGACGGGCTGCCGGAGCGGCTGGGGCTCGGCAAGCGGTTCGTCGCCATCGAGTCGACGCGCGCGGTGACCAAGGCCGACCTGCGCGAGAACGACGCGCTGCCCGACGTGAGGATCGACCCCGACAGCTTCGCCGTGTACATCGACGGGGAGTTGGCCGAGGCCACACCGGCCGCCGAACTGCCCATGGCCCAGCGTTACTTCCTCTTCTGATGGGGTGCTGATGGGACGCGCGGCGCTGCTCGTCCTGGCCGACGGCCGCTTTCCCGCCGGGGGGCACGCCCACTCCGGCGGGGCGGAGGCCGCGGTCAAGGCCGGGCGGATCACCGGGGCGGCGAGCCTGGAGGCGTTCTGCCGGGGGCGGCTGCACACGGCGGGTTTGGTGTCGGCGGGGCTGGCGGCCGCCGCGGCGCTGGGGCACGACCCACTGGAGCTGGACGCCGCCGCCGACGCGCGGACCCCCTCCCCGGCGTTGCGGGCGGTCGCGCGCAGGCTGGGGCGGCAGTTGACGCGGGCGGCGCGGGCGACGTGGCCGTCGGAGGAACTCGACGCCCTGGCACGGGCGTTCCCGAAGGGCGCGCACCAGCCCGTCGTGCTCGGGGTCACGGCGCGGGCGGCGGGACTGTCGGCGGCCGACGCGGCGTACTGCGCGGCGTACGAGAGTGTCGGTGGGCCGGTGAGTGCGGCGGTGCGGCTGCTGAGTCTCGATCCGTTCGACGGGACGGGGGTGCTGGCGCGGCTGGCGCCGGAGCTGGATCTCGTCGTGGAGGGGGCGGTCGCGGCGGCGCGGGCGGTGGATGTGGCTGGGGTCGACGGGTTGCCCGCGGCGTCCGGGGTGTTGCTGGAGGTGGGGGCGGAGGCGCACGCGGGGTGGGCCGTGCGGTTGTTCGCCTCCTAGGGGGTGCGCCCCCGCCGCCCCTTCCCGTCCCGACCCTGGGGGACTCTGCCCCCCCAGACCTCCCTGTCGGCCTGACGGCCTCGTCCTCAAACGCCGGACGGGCTGGTACTCGAACCCGAGAACCCTCGACCACAGAAGGAATGGCTCTCATGCATCTCGATCACTCCCACCCCCACGGCCCCGCCGCCGTCAGTGCCGACGCGCGGCGGCCCGACGGGCGTCGGCGGGCCCTTCGGGTCGGGCTCGGCGGGCCCGTCGGGTCCGGGAAGACCGCAACGGTGGCCGCGCTGTGCCGGGCGCTGCGCGAGGAGTTGTCGCTCGCCGTCGTCACGAACGACATCTACACCCGCGAGGACGCCGAGTTCCTGTTGCGGGAGGCCGTGCTGCCGCCGGAGCGGATCACCGCGGTGGAGACCGGTGCCTGCCCGCACACCGCGATCCGGGACGACATCTCGGCGAACCTGGAGGCGGTGGAGGACCTGGAGGACGAGGTCGGGCCGCTCGATCTGATCCTCGTGGAGTCGGGCGGGGACAACCTCACGGCGACCTTCTCCAGGGGGCTCGTGGACGCGCAGATCTTCGTGATCGACGTGGCGGGCGGCGACGACATCCCGCGCAAGGGCGGCCCCGGCGTCAGCACCGCGGACCTGCTGGTGGTCAACAAGACCGACCTCGCGCCGTACGTCGGCTCCGACCTCGCCCGGATGGCGGCGGACGCCGAGGCGCAGCGCGGTGACCTGCCGGTCGTCTTCCAGTCGCTGCGCGGCGAGCGCGGTGTCGCGGACGTCGCCGGCTGGGTGCGGGAGCGGCTCGCCGCGTGGGCCGCGTGAGGACGGCCACGGCCGGTGTGCGGGCCACCGCGCGGATCCACGCCACCGGCGACGGCCGGGGCGGTACGGCGCTGCCGGTGCTCGCGGGGGAGGGGCCGCTGGCGCCGCGGCGGACCCGGGCGGGGGCCGGCGAGGCCCGGGTGGTGCTCGTGGGCGCGATGAGCGGCCCGCTGGGCGGCGACCACCTCACGGTCGAGGCGCAGGTGGCGGAGGGCGCCCGGCTGCGGGTGGGGTCCGCCGCCGCCACCCTCGCGCTGCCGGGCCAGGCCGGGGGCGGGGCCCGCTACGACGTACGGCTCACCGTGGCCGACGGCGGGGAACTGCACTGGCTGCCCGAGCAGTTGATCAGCGCCGCCGGCAGCGACCTGACCGTGCGGACCCGCGCCGAGGTGGGGGCGGCGGGGCGGCTGGTGCTGCGCGAGGAGCAGGTGCTCGGGCGGGCGGGGGAGGCGCCGGGGCGGCTGACCAGCCGGCTGACCCTGCGGGTGGCCGGACGTACCGTGCTCGACCAGGAGCTGGCCTGCGGCCCCGGCGCGCCCGGCGGCTGGGACGGCCCGGCCGGCCTCGGCGGGCACCGCGCGGTGGGTCAACTGGTGGTCGTGCGGCCCGAGTTCGCGGCGCGTCCGGTGCCGGCCCGACTGCTCGGCGAGGGTGCCGCCCTGATGCCGCTCGCGGGTCCGGCCGCCCTGGTCACCGCGGTCGCCCCGGACGCGCTGCGGCTGCGCCGGCTGCTGGAGGCGGCGCGCGCGGACCTCGGGTGACGACGGCCGGACGGCCGCTCAGCGGGATCGGCTTATCCGGTTATCGGATTGGCAAAGAAGCCCGGCCACCCCTGTTCCCTGTGGCCCGGCAGAGGCCAGGATCTCCCCTTGTCCAGCGAACCACGCAGGGGGAGGCCCCACTTGAGGGACAACAGACCGAAGAAGCGGACGGCGACGCTCGGTTCGGCCGGGGTGCTCGTCGCGGCGACCCTGATAGCCGGGGCGGTCGCGGCACCGACGGCGAACGCGGACGCGGGCGCCGCGACCGCCACCGAGTCCCGTCACGGTGGGGACCGGGAGGCCCGCGGCGTCGCGATCGCCGCGGCCCGCGCCGCGCACCAGGGGATCGACTGGCAGGACTGCCCGGCGGACTGGGGGCTGGAGAAGCCGATCCAGTGCGGCTGGGTCACCGTGCCCCTCGACTACGCCAAGCCGTACGGCAAGCAGATCAAGCTGGCCGTCGACCGCGTCGGCAACACCGGCACCCGGGCCGAGCGGCAGGGCGCCCTCGTCTACAACCCGGGCGGCCCCGGCGGCTCCGGTCTGCGCTTCCCGCGCCGGGTCACCACCAAGGCCCCGGTGTGGCAGAACGTGGCCAAGGCCTACGACTTCGTCGGCTTCGACCCGCGCGGCGTCGGCAAGTCCACGCCCATCTCCTGCGTCGACCCGCAGGAGTTCGTCAAGGCGCCCAAGGCGGACCCGGTGCCCGACTCGGAGGCCGACAAGCTCGCCCAGCGCAAGCTGGCCCGCGAGTACGCCGAGGGCTGCCAGGAGCGCAGCGGCGAGATGCTGCCGCACATGACGACCCCGAACACCGCGCGCGACCTCGACGTCATCCGCGCCGCGCTCGGTGAGAAGAAGCTCAACTTCCTCGGCGTCTCCTACGGCACCTACCTCGGCGCCGTCTACGGCACCCTCTTCCCCGGCCACGTCCGCCGCATGATCACCGACAGCGTGGTCAACCCCTCCCGCGAGAAGATCTGGTACCAGGCCAACCTGGACCAGGACGTCGCGTTCGAGACGCGCTGGCGGGACTGGCAGGACTGGGTCGCGAAGAACGACGCCACCTTCCACCTCGGCACCACCCGCGCCGAGGTCCAGGCCAAGTGGCTCCAGCTGCGCGCCGACGCCAAGAAGAATCCCATCGGCGGGGTCGTCGGCCCCGCCGAGCTGATCGGCTTCTTCCAGAGCGCCCCGTACTACGACTCCGCGTGGGTCTCGGTGGCGACCGTGTTCAGCGAGTACGTCGCCGGTGACCACCAGGCCCTCGTCGACGCCGCCGCCCCGGACCTGTCCGACACCGCGGGCAACGCCGCCGCCGAGAACGGCAACGCCGTGTACACCGCCGTCGAGTGCGCCGACGCCAAGTGGCCCACCAGCTGGGAGCGCTGGGACCGGGACAACACCCGGCTGCACCGCGACTACCCCTTCCTCACCTGGTCCAACGCCTGGATGAACCTGCCCTGCGCCACCTGGCCGGCCAAGCAGCACACCCCGGTGGACGTGAAGACCCGCAAGGGCCTGCCGCCGGTGCTCATCGTCCAGGCCGAGCGCGACGCGGCCACCCCGTACGGCGGCGCCCTCGAACTGCACCAGCGCTTCAAGGGCTCCCGCCTGATCACCGAGAAGGACGCCGGCTCCCACGGCGTGACCGGGCTGGTCAACCCCTGCGTCAACCAGCGGGTGGACGCCTACCTGCTCACCGGCGAGCTGGACGCCGAGGACGTGACCTGCGAGCCGCACGCCACGCCGAAGCCGTGAGCGGCGAACGCCCTACGAGGTGAAGGGGCGGCCGGTGGTGACACCGGCCGCCCCTCCCGGGTGCGCGCTCAGCTCAGCGGCATCCGCCGAGACCTGCGTTCCTTCGCCTCGGCGGCCTCCTGCGCCTTCACGTCGGCCGCGTACCGGTCGACGTACTCCTGCCCGGACAGCGCCAGGATCGCGTACATGATCTCGTCGGTGACGGCCCGCAGGACCGCCTTCTCGTTCTCCATCCCGGCGTACCGCGAGAAGTCCAGCGGCTCGCCGAAGCGGATCGTCACCGGACGGACGCGGGGCAGCTTGCGGCCGGGCGGCTGCGCCTCGAAGGTGCCGATCATCGCGCACGGCACGACCGGCACGCCGGCCTTCAGCGCCATCACCGCGACCCCGACCTTCCCCTTGTACAGCCGCCCGTCGTGCGACCGCGTGCCCTCCGGGTAGATGCCGAGCAGTTCGTCCCGGCTCAGCACCCCGAGCCCTTCCCGGATCGCCGCCTGTCCCGCGTCCTTCCCGGAGCGGTCCACCGGGATCTGTCCCGCGCTGCGGAAGAACGCGGCGGTCAGCCGTCCCTTCAGGCCGGGGCCCGTGAAGTACTCGGCCTTCGCCAGGAACGTGATCCGCCGCTTGAGCACCGCCGGCATCAGGAAGTGGTCCGAGAACGACAGATGGTTCCCGGCGACGATGGCCGCGCCCGACGCCGGGACGTGCTCCAGGCCTTCGATCCGGGGCCGGAACACCGCTCTCAGCAGCGGTCCCAGCAGTACGTGCTTGAGCAGCTGGTAGAACAAGGGGAACGCACCTCCTGTCAGGGGTTCCCCATCATCGTTGAAGACTCGGCGATCCAGGGGAAGGCCCCGGGCTCAGCCCTGTGCCAGTACCTTCTCCAACGCCCCGAGCGCCGAGCGCAGTTCCTCGCCCGTGACGGTCAGCGGCGGGGCCAGGCGGATCGTGGAGCCGTGGGTGTCCTTGACGAGGACGCCCTCGCGCATCAGCCGTTCGCTGATCTCCCGTCCGGTGCCGATGGCCGGGTCGATGTCGACGCCCGCCCACAGGCCGCGCGCGCGGAAACCGACCACGCCCTTGCCGACCAGGTCGGTCAGACCGCCCCGCAGCACGACGCCCAGCTCGGCCGCGTGGCGCTGGAACTCGCCGGTCTCCAGCAGCCCGACGACGGCCGTGCCGACGGCGGCGGCGAGCGGGTTGCCGCCGAAGGTCGAGCCGTGCTCGCCCGGATGCAGCACCTGCAGGACCTCGCGGCGGGCGACCACCGCGGACACCGGCACGATCCCGCCGCCCAGCGCCTTGCCGAGCAGCACCATGTCCGGCACGACGTCCTCGTGCTCGACGGCGAGGGTGCGGCCGGTGCGGCCCAGACCGGACTGGATCTCGTCCGCGATGAACAGACAGCCCGCGCTGCGCGTCAGCTCACGGACCCCGGCCAGATAGCCGTCGTCGGGGATGATCACACCCGCCTCGCCCTGCACCGGCTCGATCAGCACCGCCGCCGTGGTCTCGTCGACCGCCGCCTCGAGCGCCGCCAGGTCGTTGTACGGCACGACCTTGAAGCCGGGCGTGAACGGGCCGAAGCCGCCGCGCGCCACCTCGTCCGTGGAGAAGCTGACGATCGTCGTGGTGCGGCCGTGGAAGTTCTCCGCCGCCACCACGATCGTCGCCCGGTCGGCGGGCACGCCCTTGACGTCGTACGCCCACTTGCGGGCCACCTTGACGCCGCTCTCCACCGCCTCCGCGCCGGTGTTCATCGGCAGCACCATGTCCAGCCCCGTGAGCGCGGTCAGCCGTTCGGCGAACTCGGCGAGCCGGTCGTTGTGGAAGGCCCGGGAGGTGAGGGTCAGCCGGTCCAGCTGGCGGTGCGCGGCCTCGATCAGCACCGGGTGGCGGTGGCCGAAGTTGAGCGCCGAGTAACCGGCCAGCATGTCCAGATAGCGGCGGCCCTCGACGTCCTCCACCCACGTGCCCTCGGCACGGGCCACCACCACGGGCAGCGGGTGGTAGTTGTGCGCGAGGACGGGCCGCTCGGCGGCGATCAGCTCGGCGGAGTCACGGGCGGTGCGGGCGGGTGCGGTCATGAACGGATCTCCTGAGTGCAGCACTTGATGCCGCCGCCGGCCTTGTGGAACTCCGACAGGTCGACGGGGACGGGGACATAGCCGTGGTCGTCGAGGCGGGCGGCCAGCGCCTCGGCTCGGGGCGCGATGAACACATGGTGGCCGTCGGACACCGAGTTCAGGCCGAACGCCATCGCGTCGTCGCGGCCGGCGAGCACCGCGTCCGGATACAGCCGCCTCAGGACCTCACGGCTGCCCGGTGAGAACGCCTCCGGGTAGTACGCGATGTTGTCGCCGCCGGCGGAGTCGTCGAGGACGAACAGCGCCGTGTCCAGGTGGTAGAAGTACGGGTCCACCAGCGTCAGGCTGATCACCGGGTGCCCGAAGAACTCCTGCGCCTCGTGGTGCGCCTGCCGCGTGGTGCGGAACCCGGTGCCGGCCAGCACGTACCGGCCCGTCCACACCAGGTCGCCCTCGCCCTCGCACACCGACTCCGGCCGGAACACCTCGTAGCCCGCCGCCTTGAACCAGGTCTCGTAGTGCGCGGTCTCCGGACGGCGCTGCGGGGCGTGGAAGAGGGAGCCGAAGACCCGGCCGCCGACGACGAACGCCGAGTTCGCCGCGAACACCATGTCGGGCAGGCCCGCCACCGGCTCCACGGCCTCGACCGTGTGCCCGTGGGCGCGATAGGCGGCGATCAGCTTCTGCCACTGCTCCTGCGCGAGATCGGCATCGACCCGGACGTCGGGATGCATCCAGGGGTTGATCGCGTACTGCACGGCGAAGTGTCTGGGTTCGCAGACGAGAAAGCGCCGCCGGCGCGGCACACGGCTGTGGGACACAGAGGGGTTCCTCCGCTTCCTGCGGTGTCTACTGGGGGTTGACACAACGGTAGGGAGGGAGCGGACGCCCGACAAGAAACGAAAGCTGCGCGTCGACGCAGCATCGCTGCGTTGTGATCAGCGCAGACGCACGCCTCCTTCGTCCTCTCCCGTCATCCCGCGCCGCCCGGGCGCCGTCCTGCGTCGTCCGGCGCCGCCCGCCGATGCCCGTGTCACCCTCCGTCATCAGGAGCAGGCTGGTTCGCTCCCGCCTCCGGACTGTCCGGGATCAGATGGGACAGCACCATCACACTGATCGTCTTCCTGATGAACGGCTCCGCACGGATCCGCTCCAGCACCTCCTCGAAGTGCTCCACGTCCCGCGCCCGCACATGCAGCAGCGCGTCCGCGCCGCCCGTCACCGTCATCGCCGCGGTGATCTCCGGATGGTTGCGCACCACCTCGGCCAGCCGCCGCGGCGGGGCCGCGCCCTCGCAGTACACCTCGACGTACGCCTCCGTACGCCAGCCGAGTGCCGACGGCTTCACCGTCGCCGTGAACCCCGTGATCACCCCCGTCTCCCGCAGCCGGTCCACCCGGCGCTTCACCGCCGTCGCGGACAGCCCGATCGCCGCCCCGATCTCGGCGAAACTGGTGCGCGCGTTCGCCATGAGCGCGGTGACGATCTTCCGGTCGAGGTCGTCGAACGGTGCCGGCCTGCTGTTCATGGCCGCACTGTATCCAGCCGTATCCAGCGGGAACGTCGTGAGGACGTCGTGAGGACGGTCGGCGACAGCCCGTGTGCAGGCGTACGGAATGCTCCTACACTCCGGGTTCATGCTGCGCGCCCTGGCTGTCGACGACGAACGCCCCTCGCTGGAGGAGCTGCTCTACCTCCTGCGTGCCGACCCCCGCATCGGCAGCGCCGAGGGCGCCGGAGACGCCACCGAGGCGCTGCGCCGGATCAACCGCGCCCTGGAGTCCGGCCCCGACGGCCCCGAGGCCATCGACGTCGTCTTCCTCGACATCCAGATGCCCGGCCTCGACGGCCTCGACCTCGCCCGGCTGCTCACCGGCTTCGCCCGGCCGCCGCTGGTCGTCTTCGTCACCGCCCACGAGGACTTCGCCGTCCAGGCCTTCGACCTCAAGGCCGTCGACTACGTCCTCAAACCCGTCCGCAAGGAACGCCTCGCCGAAGCCGTGCGCCGCGCCGCCGAACTGCGCGGCACCGCCACCCCCCGCATCCCCGTCCACGAACCCGACCCCGACCAGATCCCCGTGGAGCTGGGCGGAGTGACCCGGTTCGTCGCCGTCGACGACATCACCCACGTCGAGGCCCAGGGCGACTACGCCCGCCTCCACACCGGCCAGGGCGGCAGCCACCTGGTCCGCATCCCGCTGTCCACCCTGGAGGAACGCTGGCGCTCCCGCGGCTTCGTCCGCATCCACCGCCGCCACCTCGTCGCCCTCCGCCACATCGGCGAGCTGCGCCTGGACGCGGGCACGGTCAGCGTCCTGGTCGGCTCCGAGGAACTCCAGGTCAGCCGCCGCCACGCCCGGGAACTGCGGGACCTGCTCATGAGGAGGCCCTGACCGTGCCGAACAGCCCCGCCGACCGCCGCGTCACCGTCACCGGCCCGCCCCGCCGCGCCCACCGCACCCCCGGCCCCTACCGCCCGCGCACCGAGATCGACGAGCAGACCACCCTCGGTCACACCTACGTCCGCTCCCTCATGCGCACCCAGCTGCGCGCCGCCCTCACCGGCTGCGCCGTCCTCGTCCTGCTGATCGGCCCGCTCCCGCTGGTCTTCGCGACCGCCCCCGACGCGGGCCGCCTGCAGTGGCTGGTCCTCGGCTTCTGCCTCTACGCCCCGCTCGTCCTGCTCGCCCACTGGTACGTCCGCCGCGCCGAACGCAACGAACGCGACTTCGTCCGCCTGGTCGAGGACCGCTGAACCCGTCCGCGATGAACTCGAACTACGCCGTCCCCGCCGTCGCCCTCGTCGTCCTCGCCACCGTCCTCGTCGGCGCCTTCGGCCTGCGCATCTCCCGCACCACCTCCGACTTCTACGTCGCCTCCCGCACCGTCGGCCCCCGCCTGAACGCCGCCGCCATCAGCGGCGAGTACCTCTCCGCCGCCTCCTTCCTCGGCATCGCCGGCCTGGTCCTCGTCCAGGGCCCGGACATGCTCTGGTACCCGGTGGGCTACACCGCCGGCTACCTCGTCCTGCTGCTGTTCGTCGCCGCCCCGCTGCGCCGCTCCGGCGCCTACACCCTGCCCGACTTCGCCGAGGCCCGGCTCGCCTCCCAGGCGGTACGGCGGCTCGCGAGCGCCTTCGTCGTCGGCGTCGGCTGGCTCTACCTGCTGCCGCAGCTCCAGGGCGCCGGACTCACCCTGACCGTGCTCACCGGGGCACCCGACTGGCTCGGCGGGATCATCGTCGCGGTCGTCGTCGTGGCCATCGTCGCCGCCGGCGGCATGCGCAGCATCACCTTCGTGCAGGCCTTCCAGTACTGGCTGAAGCTGACCGCCCTGCTCGTCCCCGCCTTCTTCCTCGTCCTCGCCTGGCAGTCCGACGGCGCCCCCCGCCGCGCCTTCGACGAGCCGCCCGCCTTCCGCGAACAGCGCTCCGTCCGCATCGACACCACCCTCGACCTGCGCCTGGAACGCCCCCTGACGGTCACCGTGGACGGCACCGTCGACGGCCGCGCCCACCACGGCACCGAGATCCACCTGCCCGCCGGCACCCACCGCGTCGACCAGGGCACCCACCTCACCTTCCCGCCCGGCACCCCCGTCCCCGCCGCCGACCGCGACGGCGACACCACCATGTCCACCTCCCTCACCGCGGGCCGCGAGGAACGCCCCCTCTACGCCACGTACGGGCTGATCCTCGCCACCTTCCTCGGCACCATGGGCCTGCCGCACGTCGTCGTCCGCTTCTACACCAGCCCGCACGGCGTCGCCGCCCGCCGCACCACGGTCGCCGTCCTCGCCCTGATCGGCGCCTTCTACCTGCTGCCCCCGCTCTACGGCGCCCTCGGCCGCCTCTACGCCCCCGAACTCACCCTCACCGGCGACGCCGACGCCGCCGTCCTCCTGCTGCCCGGCCGGATGGTCGGCGGCGTCGGCGGCGACCTCCTCGGCGCGCTGCTCGCCGGCGGCGCCTTCGCCGCGTTCCTGTCCACCGCCTCCGGCCTCGCCATGGCCGTCGCCGGGGTGCTCACCCAGGACGTGCTGCCCTCCCGCGGCGTACGCCACTTCCGGCTCGGCACCCTGCTCGCCATGGCCGCCCCGCTCGCCGCCAGCGTGCTCGTCGGCGGGCTGCCCGTCGCCGACGCGGTCGGGCTCGCCTTCGCCGTGTCCGCGTCCTCGTTCTGCCCGCTGCTCGTCCTCGGCATCTGGTGGCGGCGGCTCACCCCGCCCGGCGCCGCCGCCGGGATGCTCGTCGGCGGCGGCTCCGCGTTCGCCGCCGTCGCCGCCACCATGACCGGCTTCGCCGCCGGCCCGCTGCACGCCCTGCTCGCCTGGCCGGCGCTGTGGTCGGTTCCGCTCGGCTTCCTCACCATGATCCTGGTGTCGCTCGCCACCCCCGCCCGCGTCCCCGCCGGGACCGCGGCCGTCCTGGCCCGCTTCCACCTGCCCGAACAGCTGCGCACGGAGGCCAAGACATGACCGGCTTCCTGGCCGGGCTGTGCGTGGCCGCCCTGCCCCTGCTCGCCGCCGGTTTCTGGCTCGGCCGCCGCACCGCCCGCACCCAGCACCTCGGCGGCCTCGGCAGCCCCGTAGAACACGCCACCTTCCAGACCCTGCACACCGCCTCGCTCGCCGCGCCCCCGCTGCGCGCCGGCCTCACCGAGGAGACCGCCCGCAAGTCGGCCCGCCGGCTGCGCACCCTGCTCGGCACGGACGCCCTCTGCCTCACCGACGACAGCCGCGTCCTCGCCTGGGACGGCGTCGGCGCCCACCACCGCGCCGAGGTCATGGCACGGCTCACCGGGCCGCTGGAGACCGGCCGCGGCGAGGCCTTCCCGCTCACCTGCGACGCGCCCGACTGCCCCCTGCGCTGGGCCGTCGTCGCCCCCCTCACCGTCGACGACCGCGTCCACGGCGCCCTCGTCGCCTGCGCGCCCCGCGAGTCCGCCGTCCTCGTCCGCGCCGCCGCCGAGGTCGCCCGCTGGGTCTCCGTGCAGCTCGAACTCGCCGACCTCGACCGCTCCCGCACCCGCCTCATCGAGGCCGAGATCAAGGCCCTGCGCGCCCAGATCTCCCCGCACTTCATCTTCAACTCGCTCGCCGTGATCGCCTCGTTCGTGCGCACCGACCCCGAGCGCGCCCGCGAACTGCTCCTGGAGTTCGCCGACTTCACCCGCTACTCGTTCCGCCGGCACGGCGACTTCACCACCCTCGCCGACGAACTCCACGCCATCGACCACTACCTGGCGCTCGTGCGGGCCCGCTTCGGCGACCGCCTCTCGGTCACCCTCCAGATCGCCCCCGAGGTGCTGCCGGTCACCCTGCCCTACCTGTGCCTGCAGCCCCTGGTGGAGAACGCGGTCAAACACGGCCTGGAGGGCAAGGCCGGCACCTGCCGCATCAGCATCACCGCGCAGGACGCCGGCGCCGAGGCCGTGGTCGTCATCGAGGACGACGGCGCCGGAATGGACCCCGCGCTGCTGCGCCGCATCCTCGCGGGCGAGGTGAGCCCGTCCGGCGGGATCGGCCTGTCCAACGTCGACGACCGGCTCCGCCAGGTCTACGGCGACGACCACGGCCTCGTCATCGAGACGGCCGTCGGCGCGGGCATGAAAGTCACCGCCCGGCTGCCCAAGTACCAGCCGGGCGTGCACTCGGCGGGCCGTCTCGCCGGGGAGTGAGTGCCGGGGCGTACGGGTGTCAGGTGCTGCGGGTGGCCACCATGCCGAGGGTGATCAGACCCAGTACGACCCAGCCGAACCACAGCCAGCCGTTGCTGCCGAGCGCCACCGTGTAGGCCGTCACCACGACCAGCCCACCGAGGGTGAGCACCCCCATGGTCTTCGTCGAGCCGTCCGTAGAACCGGGCATCGCAACACCCTCCTCATGGTTCGTCCCCCTCCATGGTGCCCCCGTTTCGCTTCCGTACGGTGCAGACGACCAAATGTGTGCCCGATTTCCAGGCCCCTTGGCCGGTCCAGGACCCCGACTCGTACACGGAGGGGTCGAATCCGTAGTCACGCGGCGGCACGTCCCGCGCGCACGCCGCGTTCGAGCGGGCCCGTGCCTGGGCCGGCGTGACCCCCTCCGCCAGCCGGGCGAAGCCCAGCACCTGCTCGTCGTACCGCCCCCCGCAGGGCACCAGCCGCACCTCCCGGGGCGAGCGGACGTCCAGACAGTCCCGCTTCTGCATGGCCGCCGTGTGGGTGAACACCATCCCCGGCTCGCGGTGCCCGCCGAGCGGCCCGTACACCGGCCCGTGCGCCCCGAGCACCAGACACGCCGCCCGCCGCCCGGCCGCCTCGAACCCCGCGTCGGTCGGTACGACGGCGACGCTGCGCACATCCGCCAGCCGCTCCCGCAGCCCCCGGGTCAGCTCCTCGCACCGCCCCGGCCCCTTCTCGCGCGCCTCGGCGGCGGACGCGGCCGGCACGAACCCCATCACCTGCCCGTCCGGCGCCGCGTCCCGGCAGCTCGGATCGAGCGCCAGCCGGGGCGTCCCGGCGAACCGCCCGGCCGGCCAGTCGGCGAGCACACAGTCCCCGTCGCGCAGCGGCCGGGCGAGCCCCACACCCCGCCCGTACGGCGACGCGTCCGCCGCCCCGCCCGCCGGGGACGGGCCGACCGTCGCGTACCAGACCCCGCCCAGCGCCAGCACCAGACCGAGCCCGCCCGCGAGCGCCGCCCGCGCCGCCCGGGGAAGCGGCCGGCTCCGCCCCTCCGGGACCGGGGCGGGCCCGAACCCCGGGCCGGCGTCCGGCACCATGCCCCACGGCGGCTGCGACGCCGGATCCGCCGCCACGCGCCCGGGTGCCCGCGGCTGCGGCACGACGATCGCCGCCAGCGCCGCCTCGGCCTCGGCCGCCCCCATCCGCCGCGCCGGATCCTTCACCAGCAGCGCCCGTACGACGGACTCCAGCGCGCCGGAGCGCACCGGCGGGCGCGGCTCCTGCGCGACCACGGCGGTCAGCTCCGCCAGCTGCGACTCCCGCTCGAACGGGCCGCACCCCTCCACGCCGTAGTACAGCGTGCAGCCGAGCGAGAAAAGGTCGGCGGCCTCGGTGGGCGGCCCGCCGGTGGCCCGCTCCGGCGCCAGATAGCCGGCGGTGCCCACCAGCGCGGACGCCAGGGTGTAGCGCGGCTCCCCGGCGTCCGGCCGCACCGAGATCCCGTAGTCGGTGAGCAGGACACGCCCGTACGGCGCCCCCGAGCGGTCCGGCGCGAGCAGGATGTTCGCCGGCTTCACATCCCGGTGCAGGACACCGCGCTCGTGCCCCGCGGTCAGCGCGTCCAGCACCGCCAGGCCGATCCGGGCGCACTCCGCCGGGGCCAGCGGACCGCGCCGGGCGACCAGCTCCCGCAGGTCCACGGCGCCCGCCACGTACTCCATGACGATCCACGGCAGCCCTTCGTGCTCCAGCACGTCGTGCACGGTCACCACGTGCGGATGCCCGCGCAGCCCGGCCGCGTGCCGCGCCTCCGCCCGGGCCCGCGCGACCCGCGCCTCCCGCTCGTGGTCCGCCTCCGCCGGATCCCGGAACACGATCTCCTTCAGCGCCACCTCACAGGCCAGCCTCTGGTCATGGGCCAGCCACACGTGCCCCATCCCGCCGCTGCCGAGCCGGTGCAGCAGCAGGTAGCGGCCGGCGATGACCCGGCCCACTCCCGACGTCGAGGGTCCTGAGGACATCCGGTGACTCCCGGTTCTGCGGGGGGGCTACGGAGCGGTGGGGGTGGAGGGCGGGGCGGGGGAGGGAGGTGGTGTGGGCGGCGACGGCGGCGGCCTGGTGGAGGAGGGCGACGACGGTGGCCCGGTCCCCGTCGGGGAGGCGGGCGGAGGCCGCTCGGGTGGCTCGCGGGTCGGGAGGGCGGACGTGGGGGAGCCCGAGGAGCCCGGCGAGCCGGACGGTCCGGGCGGACCCGGTGAGCCGGGGGAGTCCGGCGGGGCCGACGGCCGGGAAGGTTCCGGCGGCGCTGAGGGACCTGACGGCCCTGGCGGCCCCGGCGCATCCGACGCTCCCGGAGAGCCGGAGGGGTCCCGTGACTCGCCGGGAGCCGACGCGTCAGAGGAGCCCGAGGCCCCCGGCGACGGCGACGAACCGGACGGCCGGGACGAACCCGAGGACCCCGCAGAGTCCGATGGACCGGAGGAGCCGGAGGAACCCCCGGAAGCGGACGGACCCGACGAGTCCGAGGAGCCCGACGACCCGGAGGACCCCGGGGCCGGTCCCGACCCGTCGTCTCCCGGCCCGTCCTCCGGTCCGCCACCCGCACCCCCGGCCACCCGCACCCGCACGAACGCGCCGAACGGCAACCCGGTCCCCGCCGGCGGATCGGACGCCGTGACCCGGGTGCCCCGCGGCGGCAGCCCGCCCCCGTCGACGGCGACGGCGAGCCCCGCCCCGGCCAGCATCCGGCTCGCCCGCCCGAACGTCGTCCCGGTCACGTCGGGCACCGCACGCCGCTCGCGCGCGTCGAAGACGGAGTCGTCCGCGCCGGTCGTCCCGGCGGGCCGGTGGATGCCCCGAGCGGGATCCTCGACGTCGACCAGGGCCAGCCGGTCCAGGGTCCGCGGGGCGGGCCGTACGGCCACGACGGAGGCGCGGTCGAAGCCCCGCCACCGCTCGTTGCCGTCCTGGAACCGGACGGAGATCCTGCCGGTGTCCCCCTCGAAGGGCCGCAGCGGATTTCCGCACGAGCATTTCACGGCGGGCATCCCCCGCTCATCGACGAGAATCGCGATTCCGGCCTGCAGCAGGGCGTCGAAGGGAACCGCCTTTTCCTTCTGGTAGTCGTGGTTCTTCACCAGGGTGTCGGTCCGGAGAAGAACCGGAGTCAGCCGGTCGAGATATTCCGGAATCCCATCGGTGGTGACATCGAGCACGGAAGCCCAGGCCTGTGCTTTCCGCTCGTTCGCGGGATCGGTGAGGAATTCCTCCAGCCGGTCGACATCGCAGATCTCCGGCTGCCGCGTGCCGCCGTAGAGACCCGGTGTGTCGCCCTGCTGGATGCCGCCGGGCGCAGGTCGCGACCGTACGACGGCGTCATGGCCGAGCCCGGCGTCCTCGTCGAAGAACGGCGCCAGGGACGGCACACCCGCCGCCACGGCCCGCACTGCGAACGTTTGTGCGTCGCTACTGCATCCGTTCAGGAACAGTACGCACACCAGCGTGATCGCGACCTTGCGCAGCACAACGCGAACGGTCATCACCGCTCCCCCCGGCGGTCCCCCCGACGCGTTTCATGCTACTGGCCCGGACCGGCCGGAAAAGAAGTTCAGCGGCTTTGTGCGTTCAGTGAGGCCAAATAGGCGTTGTAGGCCTCGAGTTCCTTGTCGCCGTCGCGGTCAGCGGCCCGGTCCTTGCGCTTGGCCTGCCGCTGTTCGGAGCCGTACCACTGGAACAGCAGCACGATCAGCACCAGCACCGACGGGATCTCGCTGAACGCCCAGGCGATGCCGCCCGCCGCGTTCTGGTCGGAGAGGGCGTCGATGCCGAGGGAGGCGGGCGGCTCGGTGTAGGTCTCGACCATCGGCTGCGAGGCCATCATCAGGGCGATGCCGAAGAACGCGTGGAACGGCATGCCCGCGAACAGCTCCAGCATCCGCATCAGATAGCCGGGCCGGTGCGGGCCGGGGTCCACGCCCATGATCGGCCAGAAGAACACCAGGCCGGTCGCGAGGAAGTGCACCATCATCGCGATGTGCCCCGGCTTGGACTCCATCAGGAAGTCGAACAGCGGGGTGAAGTAGAGGCCGTACAGGCTGGCGATGAACAGCGGGATCGTGAACGCGGGGTGGGTGACGATCCGCATGTACCGGCTGTGCAGCAGCATCAGCAGCACCTCGCGCGGCCCCTTGCGGCCCCGGCCGGCCGGCGGCAGTGCCCGCAGCGCCAGCGTGATGGGCGCGCCGAGCAGGATCAGGATCGGCGACAGCATGCTGATCACCATGTGCTGCACCATGTGCACGCTGAACATGACCATGCCGTAGTCGTTCAGCGCGGTGTTCATCATGAGCCCGATGCTGAGCACACCGGCGACGAAGAAGAGGGTCCGCCCGACCGGCCACTTGTCACCGCGCCGCGTCAGCCGGACGACGCCCCAGCCGTAGAGCGCCAGTCCCAGCAGGCACGCGACGAGAAAGAAGGGGTCCGCGGACCACTGGAGCCCCCTCCCCAGCGTGAACGGCGGCAGATCCATCATCATGCCGTGCCCGCTGTGATCCATCCGCCGGCTCCTGTTTCGTGGGGGGTTTGTGCTGTCTGTACCGCCCACAAGAGTAGAGCGGCCCCCGGCCGGCCTTTCGACCGGGGGCCGCTGGACTCACCTCAGGGACGCGGGGAACCGCGCGGGAAACCGCACACGACCCGCACCCGCCGGACGGCTAGAGCACACACTCCGCTTCCGCGTACCGCTCCTCCGGAACGGTCTTCAGGGACTCCACGGCCTCCGCCAGCGACACCATCACGATGTCCGTCCCCCGCAGCGCCGTCATCATCCCGAACTCGCCGCGATGAGCGGCCTCCACCGCGTGCCACCCGAACCGCGTCGCCAGCACCCGGTCGTACGCCGTCGGCGTCCCGCCCCGCTGCACATGCCCGAGGATCACCGGCCGCGCCTCCTTGCCGAGCCGCCGCTCCAGCTCCACGGAGAGCTGACGGGCTATCCCGGCGAACCGCTCGTGCCCGTAGATGTCCTTGCCGCCCTCGTCGAAGGCCATGGTCCCGGGCTTCGGCTTGGCGCCCTCCGCGGCGACGACGATGGCGAACCGCTTGCCCGCCGCGAACCGCTCGCCGACCTTCGCGGTCAGCTCGTCGATGTCGAAGGGCCGCTCCGGCACGACGATGGCGTGCGCGCCCGCCGCCATCCCCGAGTGCAGCGCGATCCAGCCGGTGTGCCGCCCCATGACCTCGACGATCAGCACCCGCTGGTGGGACTCGGCGGTGGTCTTCAGCCGGTCCAGCGCCTCCGTGGCGACGCCGACCGCCGTGTCGAAGCCGAACGTGACGTCGGTGACCGCGATGTCGTTGTCGATGGTCTTCGGCACGCCCACGATGGGCAGCCCGCTGTCCGACAGCAGCCGGGCCGCCTTCAGCGTGCCCTCGCCGCCGATCGGGATGATCGCGTCGAGGCCCAGCTCCGCGACGTACCCCTTGGCCCGCTCCACGCCGTCCCGCAGATGCTCGGGACGGACCCGGGAGGAGCCGAGGATGGTGCCGCCGCGGGCGAGGATGCCGCCGACCGCGTCAAGGTCGAGCTTCGTGTAGTCGCACTCCAGGAGGCCTTTCCAGCCGTCCCGGAAACCGATGACCTCGTCGCCGTGGTCGGCGACGGCACGGTGCACGACGGACCGGATGACGGCGTTCAGACCGGGGCAGTCGCCGCCGGACGTGAGGACACCAATGCGCATAGCCCGAATACCTTCTCGACGTGGGCCGGTGACCGGACCACGCTGTCCGGCGGGAATCCCCGCCACCCTAGCGGCATTCGGGGGCGGGGCCGAACCGGGCGTCCGCCTGCTGGACGACCCCGCTCACCTGTGCGGATGCACCGTCAGACGGGCTGGTGAACCCCCGACGGCGAACCGGTTACACAGGCTGCTGCGCAACGGTGCTCACGCAGGCTGCTGCGCAACGGTGCTCACGCAGGCTGCTGCGCAGCCGCGATGCGCTCGTTGCGCAGCGCCTCGTACCAGCGGTCGTCCACCGGCGGCAGCGCGTTGACGTCGAGGGCCAGCTTGAGCAGGTGGTCCGCGATCAGCGGGTTGCGGGCGAGGACGGGGCCGTGCATGTACGTACCGAAGACGGTGTCGTTGTACGCCCCCTCCGTGCCGTCGCCGGTGCCGTTGCCCTTGCCGAGCCGCACCTGGGCCAGCGGGCGGGCCGTGGGACCGAGGTGGGTGACGCCCTGGTGGTTCTCGAAGCCGGTCAGCGGCGGCAGGCCGAGCCGCGGGTCGATGTCCGCGAGCACGTCACCGACGCACCGCTCGCCCTCGCCGCGCACCGACACCACGTCGAGCAGACCGAGGCCGGGCTCCCGCTGGCCGAGGTCGTTGATGAACTCGTGGCCGAGGATCTGGTAGCCGGCGCACACCGAGAACACGATGGCGCCGTTCTCCACCGCGCGGTGCAGACCGCCGTCCCGGCGCAGCCGCTCGGCCGCGAGCCGCTGCGGCCGGTCCTCGCCGCCGCCGATCAGATAGATGTCACCGGAGGTCGGGATCGGCTGGTCGCTGCGTACGTCGAGCCGGGCCACGTCCAGGCCCCGCTGCCGCGCCCGGCGCTCCACGACGAGGACGTTGCCCTGGTCGCCGTAGGTGCTGAGCAGGTCGGGGTAGATCCAGACGATCCGCAGACCGTTGTCGCTCATAGTCACTGTCCTTCCGACTCACTCAGTTGCCGACGCGGCGGCGCAGATCCTGGAACGCCGTGTAGTTCGCGATGACCTCGATCCGGCCCGGCGGGCACATCTGCACGGCCTCGTCGAGGTTGTCGCAGACCTGGAAGTGCTGGTTGGCGACCTCCAGGCGCACCGCCAGGTCGAGCTTGCGGTCACCGATGACGAAGATCGGGTGGCCGGTGAGCCGGGTGTAGTCGACGTCCCACAGCCAGGAGGTGTCGGTGCCGTCGGCGCTGCGCGCGTTCACGGAGAGGATCACCGGGGTGGGCGGCGGGTCGATCAGGGAGAACGTCTCCAGCCACCCGGCCGGGTTCTTCGCCAGCAGCAGCCGCAGGTCGCGGCCCTGGAACTGGACGACGTCATAGCGTCCGGCGACGGCCTGCACCTGGTACATGCGCTCCAGGGCGACCTGCGGCGGCACCCCGAACACGGCGGCGACGGCGGCCGAGGAGGCGGCGTTGGCCTTGTTGGCGCGGCCCGGCAGCTGGAGGTGGATCGGCCACGCCGAGCCGTGCGGGTCGAGGACGTGGTCGCCGGAGAGCGCCCAGCTCGGGGTGGGCCGGCGGAAGCCGCACTCGCCGCAGAACCAGTCGTCGCCGGGGCGCTGCATCACGCCGCCGCAGGCGGGGCAGGACCAGGCGTCGTCCTTCCACATCTGCCCGGCCGCGACCCAGATCACGTTGGGGGACGACGAGGCCGCCCACACGACGAGCGGGTCGTCGGCGTTCGCCACGATCACGGCCTTGCAGCCGGCCAGGCCCTCGCGCCAGTTCTCGGCGAGCATCCGGGTCTCGGCGGCCCGGTCGAGCTGGTCGCGCGAGAGGTTCAGCAGCGCGATGCACTTCGGGTCGGTGTCCCGGGCGACGCCCGCGAGGTACTTCTCGTCGACCTCGATGACGCCGTACTTGGCGTCCGAGCCGCCCGCGAGCGCCGAGGTGATGCCGGCCGGCATGTTCGCGCCGAGCGCGTTGGACACGACGGGGCCCGCGGCCCGCAGGGCCTCGGCGATCAGCCGGGTCGTGGTGGTCTTGCCGTTGGTCGCCGAGACCAGGACGACGTCCAGGTTCTGGGCTAGCCGGGCCAGGAGGTCGGGGTCGAGTTTCAGAGCCACCCGGCCACCGATCACCGAACCGCTGCCGCGTCCCGCGGCACGGGATGCCGCTGCGACCGCTTTGCCCGCGGTCACGGCCAGCTTGGCCCGCGGCGTCAGCGGGTCCGAGTTGCCTGCCATCAGTTCTCGATCCTCCTTGCGTACGCGCCGCGCCTCAAGCCTTCGGCAACGTGGTGGTGGTCAGCCTATCGAGATCCATTCGCACTCCCGAATCCCGGCCCGCGCCCGCGGCTGTGCGGAACGGCGAGGGCTGAGGGAACCGTACCCTTGCGGCCATGCGACACGGTTCGATCCCGGGCGCCCGCGGGCGCGTCCGGCCCCTCACCCTGTTCGGCGACCCCGTTCTGCACACGCCGTGCGCGGAGGTCACCGACTTCGGCCCCGAACTGTCCCGGCTCGTGGAGGACTTGTTCGCGACGATGTACGCGGCGCGGGGGGTGGGGCTGGCGGCGAACCAGGTGGGGGAGCCGCTGCGGGTGTTCGTCTACGACTGCCCGGACGACGAGGATGTCCGGCATCTCGGACATGTGGTGAACCCGCGTCTGGTGACGGCGGACGGTGTCGTGATCCGGGGTCCGGAGGGCTGTCTGTCCCTGCCGGGCCTGGAGGCGGGCACGGAGCGCCACGACCACGCGGTCGTCGAGGGCTTCACGATGACGGGCGAGCCGGTCACGATCCACGGCACGGGCTTCTTCGCCCGCTGTCTGCAGCACGAGTGCGACCACCTGGACGGGAAGGTCTACGCGGACCGCGTGGAGGGCTGGCGCCGCCGCAGGCTGATGCGGAAGGTGAGCCGGGCCTCGTGGCACCGGCCGGGCTGAATCCGTCAGGCGCGCGGGGCGCCGCACAGGGCCCGCGGCCGCAAGGCGGCCGTCAGAACCCCGGGCCCCCCGCCTTGTCCCCGGCGGCCGCCAGCCGCCCCCACAGCAGATCGGCCAGCGCGCGGACCAACTCCTGCCGGGAGCACGGCCGTTCGCCCAGCCACCAGTCGCCGGCGGCGTGCATCATCCCGACGATGCCGTGTCCCCAGACCCGCGCCAGCCGCTCGCTGTCCGGGCCGAGGTCGACCCGCTCCTGGATGACCTTGCCCAGCTCCTCGCCCATCCTGCGCAGCACGGGCGCCGAGTGCTTGCCGACGTCGAAGCCCTGGTCGCCGGCCTGACCGCCCTCCGCGGGGTGCATCAGGAACCGGTACACCTGCGGCCGGGCCTCGATGGCCGCGAGATAGGTCTCCAAGGTCTTCTCGACCCGTTCGCGCCGGTCCGCGGGCGCGTCCAGTGCCGCCCGCAGGGAGCCGAGGAGCGCGTCGGTGTGGCGCGTGGCGAGCGCCGCGTAGAGTCCGCCCTTGTCACCGAAGTGGCGGTAGAGGATGGGCTTGGTGATGCCCGCCTCGGCGGCGATGGCGTTCATCGACGCCTGTGGCCCGTCGCGCAGCACCACCCGGTCCGCGGCCTCCAGCAGCTCGCGCCGTCGGCGGTCGGCGGACCGCTGCTGCTCGGACCGCTGCGTGGTGTCCATGGTCTCTCCCCACCCGTGCTCTTTCGGTGACGCCTGCGCAAAGTAGCACCCGGCGGCCCCGGCGCATCGAACGGGCTGCCGGGAGGGACCGGGTCAGTTGACTTTTCCTACCCACCGGTAACAGACTGCCGGTTACCGCAAGTAACAAGCACGTGCGCCGCTGGAGGGGACATGGCCGAGTTCACCATGGAGCTGAACGACGAGCAGAAGGAGGTCAGGGACTGGCTCCATGGCTTCGCCGCCGACGTGATCCGCCCCGCGGCCGCCGAGTGGGACGAGCGCGAGGAGACTCCCTGGCCGGTCATCCAGGAGGCCGCGAAGGTCGGCATCTACTCCCTCGACTTCTACGCCCAGCAGTACTTCGACCCCACCGGCCTCGGCATCCCGATGGCCATGGAGGAGCTGTTCTGGGGCGACGCGGGCATCGCCCTGTCCATCGTCGGCACCGGCCTCGCCGCCGTCGGCGTCCTCGCCAACGGCACCGAGGAGCAGATCGGCACCTGGATCCCCCAGATGTACGGCGACGCGAACGACGTCAAGGTCGCCGCGTTCTGCTCCTCCGAGCCCGACGCGGGCTCCGACGTCGCCTCCCTGCGCACCCGCGCCGTCTACGACGAGGCCAAGGACGAGTGGGTGATCAACGGCACGAAGACCTGGGCCACCAACGGCGGCATCGCCAACGTCCACGTCGTCGTCGCCGTCGTCGACCCCGAGCTGGGCCCCAAGGGCCACGCGTCCTTCATCGTCCCGCCGAACACCCCCGGCCTGTCCCAGGGCCAGAAGTTCAAGAAGCACGGCATCCGCGCCTCGCACACCGCCGAGGTCATCCTCGACAACGTGCGCGTCCCCGGCTCCTGCCTGCTCGGCGGCAAGGAGAAGCTGGACGAGCGGCTCGCCCGCGCCCGCGAGAAGGCCAGGACGGGCGGGGAGCGCGTGAAGAACGCCGCGATGGCCACCTTCGAGGCGTCCCGCCCGGCCGTCGGCGCCATGGCCGTGGGCACCGCCCGCGCCGCGTACGAGGTCGCCCTCGACTACGCGAAGACCCGCGAACAGTTCGGCCGCCCGATCATCGACAACCAGGGCGTCGCCTTCCAGCTCGCCGACATGCGCACCCAGGTCGACGCCGCCCGCCTGCTGGTGTGGCGCGCGTCCTGGATGGCGGTCAACGGCAAGCCGTTCACCGCCGCCGAGGGCTCGATGTCGAAGCTGTTCGCCAGCGAGACCGCCAAGAAGGTCACCGCCCAGGCGATCCAGATCCTCGGCGGCAACGGCTACACCCGCGAATACCCGGTGGAGCGCATGCACCGGGACGCCGCCATCTACACCATCTTCGAGGGCACCAGCGAGATCCAGCGCCTGGTCATCGCCCGCACCCTGTCGGGCATGCCGATCCGGTAGCGAGGGGCACACCGGCGCGCCGGCCGGGAGGGGCGTCTGTCATGCTGGCCGCATGATCGTTCTTCCCGGCCTGATCGGCCTGCTGGTGCTGCTCGCCGTCGCCGCCGGCGGCTGCTGCGTCGTGCGCGAGTTCCACCGGGAGTGCCGGGCTCGGCGGCGCGCCTGACGCGGCGCCCTGCCCCGCGGGCGGCCTGACGCGCGGTCTACGGCGCTCCGCTGCTGTGCGCGATGCACGCCACGTCGATCCGGTCGGCCAGTTTCGCCAGCTCGATCGTCAACGCGGCCACGGTGTCCTCGTCGAGCCCCTCCTCACCGGCCTCGACGAGATGCAGCCACCGCCCGCCCACCATGCGGAGCAGCTTGCTCACATCGGCCGCGGCCACCTGAAGGTTCCCGCGGTCATCGACGATCAGAGGCAGAGTCACTTCGCGGTTCACAACCGGGATCGTATCCGCGCGGCCCTCACGCACCGTGCCAAACCGTGGTGATGTTGCAGAACTCGCGGATTCCGTGCCCGGACAGCTCACGCCCGTAACCGGACCGCTTCACTCCGCCGAACGGGAACGCCGGATGCGAGGCGGTCATCCCGTTGACGTACACACCGCCCGCCTCCAGGTCCCGTACGAACCGGTCGACCTCGCTCTCGTCGCGGGTCCACACGTTCGAACTCAGGCCGAAGGGCGAGTCGTTGGCGATCAGCACGGCCTCGTCCAGATCGCCCGCCCGGTACAGCGTGGCGACCGGTCCGAACGCCTCCTCGCGGTGGATGCGCATCTCGCGGGTGATGCCGGCGAGCACCGTCGGCGGGTAGTACCAGCCCGGTCCCTCGGGCCGTTCGCCCCCGCACAGCACGGTCGCGCCGCCGCGCACCGCGTCGTCCACCAGCTCCTCCAGATCGGCCCGCCCGCGCTCGCTGGACAGCGGCCCGACGTCGGTCTCCTCGTCCGTCGGGTCGCCCACCCTGAGCGCCTTCATCCCGGCCGTGAACCGCTCGGCGAAGGCGTCGTAGACGTCCGTGTGCACGATGAACCGCTTGGCGGCGATGCAGGACTGACCGGCGTTCTGGCAGCGGGCGTTGACGGCCACCTCGGCGGCCCGGTCCAGGTCCGCCGACGGCATCACGACGAACGGGTCGCTGCCGCCCAGCTCCAGCACCGTCTTCTTGATCATCTCGCCGGAGGTGGCGGCGACCGCGCGGCCCGCGGGCTCGCTGCCGGTGAGGGTGGCCGCCTTGATCCGCTCGTCGCGCAGGATGTCGTCGACCGCGGCGGAGCCGATCAGCAGGGTCTGGAACGTGCCCTCGGTGAAACCGGCGCGGTGGAACAGGTCCTCCAGGTAGAGCGCGGTCTGCGGCACGTTCGAGGCGTGCTTGAGCAGCCCGACGTTGCCCGCCATCAGCGCGGGCGCCGCGAACCGGATCACCTGCCACAGCGGGAAGTTCCACGGCATCACCGCGAGGACCGGGCCGAGCGGGCGGTAGCGGACGCGAACGCGGGAAGCGCCCGAGTCCTTCACGTCGGCCTCGGCGGGCTCCTCGTCGGCCAGCAGCTCCTCGGCGTGGTCGGCGTACCAGCGCATCGCCTTGGCGCACTTGGCGGCCTCCGCGCGCGCCTGGCGGACCGGCTTGCCCATCTCGGTGGTGATCACCCGGGCGATGTCCTGCTGGTCCTCGTCGAGGAGGTCGGCGGCCCGGTGCATCAGCCGGGCCCGTTCGGCGAAGGAGGTCGTCCGGTAGGTGCGGAAGGTGGCCTCGGCGAGCTGGATACGGCGTGCGATCTCCTCCTCGCCCATGGCCTGGTACGTCTTGACCGTCTCGCCGTTCGCCGGGTTCACCGTCGCGATGGGCATGGCTGACCTCCTGGCAAGGGACTGTGCTTCGACCCTCGCGCGCGGCGGCGGGGGCCGCAACGCGGGGCGTCCGTATTGATCTGTGGGGATCCGTGTCGATCCCGTCGCCTCCGGGGCGCTCAGACCGAGTGCTCCGCCAGCCGGTCGAGAAACGCGGCCTGGGCGGAGACGATCACCTCACGGGCCGCGTCCAGGCCGAACCAGCGGACCCGGTCCAGCTCGGGGAACTCCTGCGTACGCCCGCTCCTCGGCGGCCACTCCAGCGTGAACGTGCCGGGCACGACCGCCGCCGGGTCCAGGTCCCCCTCCACCGCCCACACCGTGACGATCTTGCCGCCGGTCTGCCGGACCTCGCCGAGCGGTACGGCCTCCCCGTCCGGCGGCGCCACCCCCAGCTCCTCCTCGAACTCACGGCGGGCCGCCTCCCAGGCCGGCTCGTCCGGGTCGTACTCGCCCTTCGGGACGGTCCACGCGCCCGCGTCGCGCCGGGCGAAGAACGGGCCGCCCATGTGCCCGAGCAGCACCTCCGGGCCCCGCTCGGTGCGCCGGAACAGCAGCAGGCCCGCGCTGCGCCGCGCCGTCACCGCCGTACCTCCGGGTGCGCGGCCAGCACGGTCTCGACGGTGTCGGCGTCCTCGGGGCGCTTGTCCTCGCGGTAGCGGACCACGCGGGCGAAGCGGAGGGTGACGCCCGCCGGGTAGCGGGTGGAGCGCTGCAGGCCGTCGTAGGCGATCTCCACGACCAGTTCCGGCCGCACGGTCACCACCTGGCCGTCGTCGGACACCGCCAGCTCCCGCAGGCGGTCCGTCTGCCAGGCCAGCATCGCGTCGGTCATGCCCTTGAAGGTCTTGCCCAGCATGGCGAACGAGCCGTCCGCGCGGCGGGCGCCCAGGTGCAGGTTGGACAGCTTGCCGGTGCGCCGGCCGTGCCCCCACTCGGCGGCCAGGACCACCAGGTCGAGGGTGTGCACCGGCTTCACCTTCAGCCAGGACGCCCCGCGCCGGCCCGCGCTGTACGGCGCGGCGAGATCCTTGACCACCACGCCCTCGTGGCCGCGTTCCAGGGTCGTCGCCAGGAACTCCTCCGCCGCGGGCAGGTCCGCGGGGCCCGACACCACCGTGCGCCGCACCCGCATCGGCTCGGGCACCAGCCGGGCCAGCTCCGCGTGCCGCTCCGCGAACGGCAGGTCGAGCAGATCGCGGCCGTCGACGGCGAGGGCGTCGAAGAAGACGGGCGAGACCGGGACCGCCTCGGCGGCCGTCGCCACGTCCACCCGGGAGCCCACCCGCCCGGCGGTCTCCTGGAACGAGCGCGGCCGGCCGTCCGCGCCGAACGCGATGACCTCGCCGTCCAGCACGAACCGCTCGCCGCGCAGCTCCAGCGCCGCCGCCGTCACCTCGGGGAGCCGGTCGGTGATGTCGTCGAGGGTGCGCGTGTACAGCCGCACGGTGGCGCCGTCCCGGTGGACCTGGACGCGGATGCCGTCCAGCTTCTCCTCCACCGCGCACGCGCCCAGCTTGCCGACCGCCTCGGCCACCGAGGACGCGCTGTGCGCGAGCATCGGCAGCACCGGGCGGCCGACGGTGAGCCGGAACCGCTCCAGGGCCGTCGGACCGTCCGTCAGCAGCGCCTCGGCCACCGCCTGGAGGGAGCCGGCCAGCATCACCGCGCGTCGCACGTCGGCGGGCGGCGCGCCCGTCGCCTCCGCCAGGCCCTCCACGGCCGCCGCGTCCAGCGCGCCCTGCCGGACCTCGCCGGTGAGCAGCCCGAGCAGGAACCGCTGCTCGTCCTCGGTGGCGGCGCCCATCAGCTCCCCGACCAGCCGGGCCCGCTCGGCCTGCGAGCCGGGCCCCGCGACCCTGCCCAGCTCGGTGAGCCGGGCGTCCACCTCCCGCACGGTGAGCGTCGGTTCGGCGGCCGGGGCGACCGGGCGGCCGAGCACCTTCCAGCCGACGCCGAGCCGCCCCTGCGGCAGCCGGCCCGCGAGATACGGGATGACGACCGGGGCGTCCGCCGCCTCCGCCTCCCGGAAGAGCTGCGCGAGCAGCGCGGTCTTGCGGGACCGCGCCGACGTGGCGGCGACCTCCCGGGACACCTGGGCGAGCCGGGCGAGCAGCATGCGTTTCATGGTGCACCGCGCGGGGCGGTTCCACACCTGCGGGCCGATGCCGTACGACGCCGCGCGTGCCGTTCGACGCGGTGACGGCGGTGCGCGGGCGGGGGCGGGCCGGACGGCCTGCGTGCCGGGACGGGCCGGACGGCTCACGGGCCGGGAGGGGGCCGGACGGGCCCACGGGCCGGGCGGGCCTGCGGGTCGATGCCGTACGGCGTGGCGCGTGCCGTTCGACGCGGTGACGGCGGTGCACGGGGCGGGACGGTTCGGACACGCCTGCGCGCTGGGAGGGCCGGGGTGGGCCCACGGGCCGGGACCGGTCGGGGAGGCGTCAGCTTCGTGAGGCCGGTGCCAGGGCGTCCAGGTCCGTCATCAGCAGTTCGCCGTTGAGGGCCGCGGCGGCCCGGTAACCGCCGCTCGCCGCGTGGACGACCTGTTCGGCGAAGCCGATCGCGTTGCCCGCCGCCCAGACGCCGGGGACGCTGGTCAGGCCGTTGGCGTCCACGACCGGGTAGCGGCCGAACGGGGTGTCGTGGAAGTCGGCGCCCAGCCGCTCCAGCAGCCCCGTCTGCGGCACCGGGCGCGGGGAGACGAACAGCGCCTGACGCGCGTGGACCGTCCCGTCCGCGAGCCGCACCCCGGTGAGCCGGTCGTCCTCGACCACCAGGCCCGCCACCTCGCCGGGCACCACGCGGACCCCGGCCGCGGCCAGCCGGCGCAGATCGTCGTCGGACAGCTCGTCCTCGGCGACCGTGTGCAGGAAGAACGTCACGTCCTTCGACCACTGGGAGACCATCAGCGCCTGGTGCACGCTGAGCGGGGTCGCGGCGAGCACGCCGAAGGCCTGGTCGCGGACCTCCCAGCCGTGGCAGTACGGGCAGTGCAGCACGTCCCGGCCGAACCGCTCGGCGACGCCCGGCACGGCGGGCAGCTCGTCCTTCAGGCCGGTGGTGACGACGAGCCGCCGGGCGCGCACGGTCCGCCCGCCCGCCAGGCGCACCGCGAAGTCCCCGCCCGCGCCCTCGCGGGTGACGTCCACCGCCCGGTCGCGGACGAGGCCGACGCCGTAGCGGGCGATCTCCTCGCGGCCGAGCGCCAGGAACTCGGCGGGCGGCATGCCGTCCCGCGACAGATAGCCCTGCAGGTGGGCGGAGGGCGCGTTGCGGGGCTCGCCCGCGTCGACGACCAGGGTGCGGCGCCGGGCGCGGCCCAGCACCAGCGCGGCGGACAGGCCGGCGGTGCCTCCGCCGACGACGATCACTTCGTACGTGTTCCCGTTGGGGTCCTGGTTCCTGTTCCCGTTCTCGGTCATGGTGACCACCTCCACGCCCGACGGTCGCCCAAGCGGTGCGCCATTGACAAACAGGTTTGCCGAAACTGCAATACGACCATGACGACGGAAGAGGTACTCGCGAGTGTCGGCCCCAGGCTGCGGCGGATCCGGAAGGAGCGGGAGGTGACGCTCGCGGCGCTGTCCGAGACCACGGGCATCTCGGTCAGCACCCTCTCCCGGCTGGAGTCGGGGCAGCGCAAACCGTCCCTGGAGCTGCTGCTGCCGATCGCCCAGGCCCACCAGGTGCCCTTGGACGAGCTGATCGGGGCCGGCGCGGTCGGCGATCCGCGGGTGCGGACGAAGCCGCTCACGCGGGACGGGCGGACCCTGTGGCCGCTCACGCGCCAGCCGGGCGGACTCCAGGCGTACAAGATCATCGAGCCGCGGCGCACCCGGGAGCCGGAGCCGCGCACCCACGAGGGGTACGAGTGGCTGTACGTGCTCTCCGGGCGCCTGCGCCTGGTCCTGGGCGATCACGACGTGGTGCTCACGGCGGGGGAGGCCGCCGAGTTCGACACGCGGGTGCCGCACTGGTTCGGGTCGACGGGGGAGGGGCCGGTGGAGTTCCTGAGCCTGTTCGGCCCGCAGGGGGAGCGCATGCATGTGCGGGCGCGGCCGAAGAAGGCCACGGGTGGGTGAGGGTGATGACGGCAGCGGGCGGGGGAGGGCGATGACGGTCGCGGACGGGCTGAGCGCGGGGAAGGCCGCGGACGGGGGAGTGCGCGGAAGGCCGCGCGCGGGCTCCGGGCTTGTCCGGAGAAGAGGCCGGGACGCGTGACTCGCGCGACTGTTCCCTGATCGGCAAGCGACCGCTTAGTATGCGGTGCGACCCCGGTCCGATGCCGGTCGGACGAAGCAGTCCCGTGGAGGCCCCGCATGCAGGCATGGCACGTGCACGAGAACGGCGAGCCCAGTGAGGTGATGCGCCTGGCGGAGGCCGAGCGGCCCACCCCCGGCGACGGCCAGGTCCTGGTGAGGGTCCGCGCCGCGAACATCAACTTCCCGGACGCGCTGCTGTGCCGGGGCCAGTACCAGGTCCGCCCGCCGCTGCCGTTCACCCCCGGCGTGGAGATCTGCGGTGAGACCGAGGACGGCTGCCGCGTCATCGGCAACCCGGCGCTGCCGTACGGCGGTTTCGCCGAGTACGCCGTCGCGGACGCCGCCGCCCTGCTGCCCGCGCCCGAGTCGCTGGACGACGCGGAGGCGGCCGCCCTGCACATCGGTTACCAGACCGGCTGGTTCGGCCTGCACCGCCGGGCCGGGCTGGAAGCCGGCGAGACGCTGCTCGTGCACGCCGCCGCCGGCGGTGTCGGCAGCGCGGCCGTCCAGCTCGGCAAGGCGGCCGGCGCCACCGTCATCGGGGTCGTCGGCGGCGCGGACAAGGCCGCCGTCGCCCGCGAGCTGGGCTGTGACGTGGTGATCGACCGGCGCGCCGAGGACGTCGTCGCCGCCGTCAAGGAGGCCACCGGCGGCCGCGGCGCCGACGTGATCTACGACCCGGTCGGCGGCGAGGCCTACACCCAGTCCGCCAAGACGGTCGCCTTCGAGGGTCGGATCGTGGTCGTCGGCTTCGCCAGCGGCACCATTCCGAGCCCCGCCCTCAACCACGCCCTGGTGAAGAACTACTCGGTCCTCGGACTGCACTGGGGCCTGTACAACACCAAGAACCCGAAGCTGGTGCGGCACTGCCACGACCAGCTCACCGAGCTGGCCGCCCGCGGCGCGATCAAGCCGCTGGTCAGCGAGCGCGTGCCGCTCGCCGGGGCCGCGGCCGCCGTGCAGAAGGTCGCGGACGGCCGCAGCACCGGCCGGATCGCCGTCGTGATGAAGGAGCCCGCATGACCGACGCCGCCGAACTGCGCCGCCGCACCCGGGAGTTCCTGGCCGCGCACCCGCCCGCCACAACCGGCCGGCTGGACTTCCTGCGGGCCCGCTTCGACGCGGGGCTCGCCTGGGTGCACTTCCCCGAAGGCCTCGGCGGACTGGGCGCCCCGCGCTCCCTCCAGGCCGTCGTCGACGCCGAACTCGAGGCCGCGGGCGCCCCCGACAACGACCCGCGCCGCATCGGCATCGGCCTCGGCATGGCCGCCCCGACGATCCTCCAGTACGGCACCGAGGAGCAGAAGAAGCGCTTCCTGAAGCCGCTGTGGACCGGCGAGGAGGTGTGGTGCCAGCTGTTCAGCGAGCCCGGCGCCGGCTCCGACCTCGCCGCGCTCGGCACCCGCGCCGTCCGTGAGGGCGACCACTGGGTCGTCAACGGCCAGAAGGTGTGGACCTCCAGCGCCCACCTCGCGCGCTGGGCCATCCTCATCGCCCGTACCGACCCGGACGTGCCCAAGCACCGGGGCATCACCTACTTCCTGTGCGACATGACCGACCCCGGCGTCGAGGTCCGCCCGCTGCGGCAGATCACCGGCGAGGCCGAGTTCAACGAGGTGTTCCTCACCGACGTGCGCATCCCCGACGCCCACCGCCTCGGTGAGGCCGGCGACGGCTGGCGGGTCGCGCAGACCACCCTCAACAACGAACGCGTCGCCATCGGCGGTATGCGCCTCCCGCGCGAGGGCGGCATGATCGGTCCGGTCGCGAAGACCTGGCGCGAGCGCCCCGAGCGGCGTACTCACGACCTGCACCAGCGGCTGCTCACCCTCTGGGTGGAGGCCGAGGTCGCCCGGCTGGCCGGCGAACGCCTGCGCCAGCAGCTCGTCGCCGGCCAGCCCGGCCCCGAGGGCGCCGGCATGAAGCTGGGCTTCGCCCGCCTCAACCAGGCCATCAGCGGCCTGGAGGTCGAACTCCTCGGCGAGGAGGGCCTGGGTTACGACGACTGGACCATGCGCCGCCCCGAGCACGTGGACTTCACCGGCCGCGAGGCCGGGTACCGCTATCTGCGCTCCAAGGGCAACAGCATCGAGGGCGGGACCAGCGAGGTCCTGCTGAACATCGTCGCCGAGCGCGTCCTCGGCCTGCCCGCCGAACCGCGCACCGACAAGGACGTCGCCTGGAAGGACCTCGCCCGATGACCGACCCCGACCTGCTGTACTCGGAGGAGGAAGAGGCGCTGCGCGCCGCCGTCCGGGACCTGCTCGCCGACCACTGCGACCCGGCCGCCGTCCTCGTGCGCGCCGAGTCGGACGCCCCGCACGACCTGAGGCTGTGGAAGGCGCTCACCGACGGCATGGGCCTGGCCGGACTGCTGGTGCCCGAGGAGCGCGGCGGCCAGGGCGCCACCCACCGCGAAGCGGCCGTCGTCCTGGAGGAGCTGGGGCGCGCCGTCGCCCCGGTGCCCTACCTGACCAGCGCGGTCGTCGCCACCGAGGCGCTGCTGGCCTGCGACGACGCCGACGACCTGGTCGCGGAGCTGGCGTCCGGCCGGCGCGTCGGCGCCCTCGCGGTCGCGCTCGACGTCGCCGCGGGCGGCGCGGTGCGGACCGTACGCGTCGAGGACGGGACCCTGCGCGGGGAGCTGACCGGCATCGCGGACGCCGCCGTCGCGGACGTCCTGCTCGTGCCCGGCGACGACGGCGCGCTGTACGCGGTCGACGCCGCCGCCGCCACCGTCACCCCGCAGACGTCGCTGGACCTCACCCGGCCGCTGGCGACGGTCACCCTCGACGGCGCCCCGGCCCGCCGCATCGGCACCGCCGCACCCGCCGTCGGGCGCGCCCTGCGCACCGCCGCCGGACTGCTCGCCTCCGAGCAACTGGGCCTCGCCGACTGGACGCTGACCGAGACGGTCCGCTACCTGAAGGACCGCAAGCAGTTCAACCGGCCCGTCGGCGGCTTCCAGGCGCTCAAGCACCGGCTCGCCCAGCTGTGGCTGGAGGTCGTCAGCCTGCGCGCCGCCGCCCGGGCCGCCGCGGACGCCCTCGCCACCGGTCAGGACACCGACGTCGCGGTCGCCGTCGCCCAGGCCTACGCCGCGCCGGTCGCCGTCCGCGCCGCCGAGGAGGCCCTGCAACTGCACGGCGGCATCGGCATGACCTGGGAGCACCCCGTCCACCTGTACCTGAAGCGGGCCAAGGCCGACTCGATCGCCTACGGCACCGCGGGCGCCCACCGCGCGGCCCTGGCCGAACTGGTGGACCTCCAGGCCCCCTGACACACCGCCGGCCCACCCTGACGGGCCCTCACGGGAAAGCCCGCCCGACCAGGGGCGGGCTTTCCCGTGCCGCTCCCGCGCCGATGTGAACAGCTGACGGCACTCCGGCCAACTCACCGCGCGCACCGTCCCCTTGAGGCCCCCGCGATCGCATACTCGCTGCGTCCCGACCCGCACCCCAGGGAGGCAGCGCATGGCCCTCACCACCCGCCGCAGAGCCCTCACCACCCGCCGCAGAGCCCTCACCACCCTCGGCGCCGCCCTCGCGGGCACCGTCGCCCTGCCCACGAGCGGCGCGCTCGCCACGCAGCGGCACCACCGGCCCCGCCCGCTGAGGCGCGCCCACGCCCACAACGACTACGAGCACCCCCGCCCCCTCCTCGACGCCCTCGACCACCGCTTCGGCAGCGTCGAGGCCGACATCTTCCTCGTCGGCGACCGGCTCCTCGTCGCCCACGACCCGGAGGACCTCGACCCTGACCGCACCCTCGAAGCCCTCTACTTGGACCCCCTCGCCGCGCGCGTGCGCGCCCACCGCGGCTCGGTGTACCGCGGCCACCGCGGCTCCCTCCAGCTGCTGATCGACCTCAAGACCGAGGGCGCGTCGACGTACGCGGAGCTCGACCGGCACCTGCGCCGCTACCGCCATCTGTTCACCACCTACGCCCATGGCCGGGTGCTCCCCGGCCCGGTCACCGCCGTGATCTCCGGCGACCGGGCGGCCCGCGCGCCCATGGAGGCCCAGACCGTCCGCCGCGCCTTCTACGACGGCCGCCTCACCGACCTCGGCGGCCCCGCGCCCGCCTCCTTCGCGCCGCTCGTCAGCGACAACTGGACCCGGCACTTCACCTGGCAGGGCACCGGCGCCTTCCCCGCGGCGGAACGCGCGAAACTGCACGCCATCGTGGGCGCCGCGCACGAGCACGGGCAGCGGGTCCGCTTCTGGGCCACCCCCGACCGGCCCGGCCCCGAACGGCAGGCGGTGTGGACGGAACTCCTCGCCGCCGGCGTCGACCACCTCAACACCGACGACCTCGCGGGCCTCGAAGCCTTCCTCGACGCCCATCGGCCGACGTAGACACCACACGTTCGGAGGACAGCCCAGCCGCCCGGACGAACCCTCCGCTACGCCACACTTGCGGCCGAACGCCGTGAACCGGACGCGTGACGGCGTGGCGGAGGAGGTTGACGATGGCCGTGTCCATCTCTGTGGTGCTGCTGCTCCTGATCCTGGCGGTGATCTTCCTGCGCAACGGAGGACTGAAGATCTCCCATGCGCTGGTCTGCCTGCTGCTCGGCTTCTACCTGGCGAGCACGAGCGTGGCCCCCACGATCCACAGCGGCCTGACGGCGACCGCCGACATCGTCAGCAGCTTCCGGCCGTAAGGACGAGCGGGAACAGGCGGGTCACGGCTTCGAGAACACCCCGATCCCGTTCGGCACCGGCCGTTCCGCGCCGCCCGCCGGATGGTTGCGGACCGTGACGGTGCCGGCGCCCGGGTCGCGGGCGACCAGGGTGGAGGAGCCGCCGCCGTCGAGGCTGAAGGCGTCGTCCGCGCCCAGGCGGCGCAGCACGTCGGCGAGTTCGGCGATCGTGAGACCGGCGCGGTACTCGGGGGAGCCGTCGAGGGCGAGCAGCAGGACGCGCCGGCCGCCGCTCGCGAGGCCCACCGCGGAGCGCACGGCCGCGGTCCGGTCGTCGAGGCCCGGCAGCAGCTCCCCGTCCGAGAGCACCGGATAGCCGCCGACGGCGAAGCGGTACGGGATCCGCGACCGGGACGCCACCAGGCGGTGGTGCACCCGCACGGCGTCGCCGACGGCGAGCTCGCGCAGCCACTGGGCCCCCGCCTCGCGTCCGACGAGCACGGTGGTGCCGGGGGCGATGGGGCCGCCGCCCGGCCTCGGGTCGGTCGCCACCACCCGCCCCTGGCGGATCGTCACCTCGTGGGTGTCGGCGCTGCACGGCGCGGCGCGCTCGGTGTCCGTGCCGCAGGTGGCGCGCACCCGGGAGGCGTTGCCCCAGTTCGCGGTGAAGGCGCCGACGGAGCCGACCGGGAGGGCGTACTGGTTGAGGCCGCCGAGCGGCACGCGCCCGGCCGCGGTGGTGACCGAGCCGGCCAGGGCCAGGCTGTCCAGGCGGGCCCGGCGGTCCACGCCCACGCCGAACACGTCCCGGGTGGAGGTGCCGGGCGGCAGGGCGGGACCGAAGCGCTGCCCGTCCGGCACCGCGCCCTTGAGCGTCCGGCCGCTCGCGACGGCCGGTCCGACGCTCGCGCCGGTCGCCTCGACGCCCGGGTGCTGGGTCTCGGTGATGTTGAAGAAGTCCCCGTTGACGCCCGCGACGGCGCCCTGCCCGTCGGCGAGCCGCGACACCGTCGACCGCGCGGCCACCGCTCCCGGATACAGCAGGTCCAGGCGCACCCCGGGGCGGCGCAGGTCGACGGTCAGCACGTGCGCGCGGACCGGGCCCCTGGCCGCCTGGAAGTCGAGCGCCTCGTAGACCACGCCGGGGGCGATGTCGACGGCCGCCGCGGCGGCGCCGGCCGGAGCCGCCCCGGCCAGGGCCGCGCCGGCCAGCGAGCCCAGTGCCGTGAGGAGTGCCAGGACCGTTCTGCGCGCGGGGAGCCGCGCCTGACGCGTCTGACGTGTCGTCACCTGAGTGGTCACACATCCCCCCTGAGGTCGCGTCAACTGTCCCAGGAGTCAGGGGAGGTGCACCAGACGGCGACGTCCGGCCGGGTGGCCGGATGGCGACGGATGGCGCACGAACGGGGGAACCGGACCGCCGGACGGGTGACGCCCGCGGTCCCCTCCGTCACCTGCGCCTCGTGTGGCACAGCGGCACCGGACGTCGGAGTATGAAAACCGCCCCCCGGGGCACTCGGGCGCCGCTCGCCGTCCCCCTGACGACGGGGAAGGCCCCGCATCGGCGGAAGGAGGCCGTGTACATGACGCCGATGGCGTTCTCCGCGATACCGCTGCCGATGTCCCGGCCCGCCTGGAAGCGGGCCCTGGTCACCGGCGGCGCCGGGTTCCTGGGCTCCCACCTGTGCGAACGTCTGATCGACGCGGGAGCGGAGGTCGACTGCCTGGACGACCTGTCGTCCGGCTCCCTCGACAACATCCGCCCGCTGACCGCGCGCCCCGGCTTCCGGTTCCTGCAGCGGGACGTGAGCGCCCCCGGCTGCCCGGACGCGCTCACCGGCCCCTACGACCTCGTCCTGCACTTCGCCGGCCCCGCCTCGCCCGCCGACTGCCTCGGCTGCCGGCTGGCCGCGCTGGACGCCGCCGGCCCCGGCACCCGCAACGCCCTCGCCGTCGCCGAGCGCGACGGCGCCCGCTTCCTGCTGGCCTCCGCCTGCCACGTCTACGGCGACCCGGCGGCACACCCGCAGCGCGAGGACTGCTGGGGGCAGGTCGACCCCGTCGGGCCGCGCAGCGCCCACGACGAGGGCAAGCGGTTCGCCGAGGCGCTGACCACCGCCTGCGCCACCGTCCGCGGCACCGACGCCGGGATCGTCCGCCTGTTCGACACCTATGGCCCCCGGATGCGGGCGGACGGCCGCCAGGCACTGCCCACCTTCATCCGGCAGGCGCTCACCGGAGCCCCGCTCACCGTCGACGGCGACGGCAGCCAGACCCGGTCGCTCGCCTACGTGGACGACGTCGTCGAGGGCGTGCTCCGGGTCGCCGCCAGCCGCGCCGTTCGGCCCGTGAACATCGGCGGCGACGACGAGGTCACCGTCGAGGAGATCGCCCGCCGGGTGATCCACCTGACCGGATCCCCCTCCCGCCTGGAGTATCGGCCCGGCCGCGCGCACGGCCCCGCCCGGCGCAGGCCCGACACCACCTTCGCCCGCGAGCTGTACGGATGGGCACCCGCGGTGCCCTGGGAGGAGGGCTTCAAGCGGACCATCGCCCACGTCGCCGAGCACGGCGCGCCGGGTGCCTGCGAGCCGGAGGTGGTCGAGCGGTGAAGGCCCTGGTCGTCCCCCTCGACGGATTCACCGGCGCACTTCTCGCCGGGCCCGCCGTCCGCGCGGTCGCCACCCGCGCGCACCCCGTCACGGTGCTGTGCGGACCCGACGGTGAACCCGCCGCCCGGCTGCTGCCCCACGTCGACGACGTCGTCGTATGGGAACCGCCGCCGCGAACCCCCGAGGACGGGCGGACGGACGACGACCCGCTGGTGCGGCGGCTGCGGGACGAGGCCTACGACGTGGCACTCGTCCTCGCCCCCGGCGGACACAGCCCCGGCCCCGCCGAGCAACTGCTGCTCCGGGCGCGCGTGCACCGGGTCGCCGCCTGCGGCGACACCCGCCCCCGCGCGGTCCTCGGCACCGCCGCCGCGCTCGGCTTCCGCCCGCGCGCCGGGGACGACGGACGGCTGCGGGTCGTACCCCCGCCCGACACCGCCCAGCTCACCGGCGCCGGCCCCTACGTCGTCGTCCACCCCGGCGCCGGGCCGCCCGGCCACGCCTGGGACCCCGACCACTGCGCGGCCGCGGTCAGCGCGCTGGCCGACGCCGGGCACCGCGTCGTCGTCACCGGCGGACCGGAGGAGACCGCGCTGACCCGGCACGTCAGCGCGGACATCGCCGTGGACCTCGGCGGCCGTACCGACCCCCGGCGGTTCGCCGGGGTGCTGCGCGCCGCCGACGCCGTCGTCACCGGCGTGCCCGGACCCGCCCATCTCGCCGCCGCCACCGGCACCCCGGTCGTCTCGCTCGTCCCGCCCGGCGCGCCGCGCCGCCCCGACGGCGTGCCCAGCGTGCTGCTCGCCCCGGACGCGTGCACCGCCCGGGACGTGGCCGGCGCCGTGCACCGGCTGCTCGACGAAAGGACATGAGGCGTGCACCCGCAGGCCCTGCCCCACGCCGCCCGCTCCCGCCCGCCCGCGGCCGGCCGGATCACCGTCGCCATGATCACCCGCAACCGCCGCGCGAGCGTCCTGCGCACCCTGGACCGGCTGGCCGAACTGCCCGAGCGGCCCCCCGTCATCGTCGTCGACAACGACTCCGCCGACGCCACCGCCGCCGCCGTCCGCGACCACCCCGTCGGCGCCCGCGTCCTCACCCCCGGCCGCAACACCGGCGCCCTCGGCCGCAACCTCGCCGTACGGCACGCCACCACCCCCTACGTCGCGTTCAGCGACGACGACTCCTGGTGGGCGCCCGGCGCGCTCACCACCGCCGCCGACGTCCTCGACGCCCACCCGCGCCTCGGACTGCTCGCCGCGCGCACCCTCGTCGGCCCCGGCGCCGCCGAGGACCCGCTCAACGCCGTCCTCGCCACCTCCCCGCTGCCCCGCGACCCCGGTCTCCCCGGCACCCCCGTGCTCGGCTTCCTCGCCTGCGCGTCCGTGGTGCGCCGGCGGGCCTTCCTCGACGCGGGCGGCTACCACCCCGTGCTGTTCTTCGGCGGCGAGGAGACCCTGCTCGCCTACGACCTCGCCGCCCGCGGCTGGGGCGTGTGCTACGTGCCCTCGGTGACCGCCCTGCACCACCCCGAGCCCGCCGAACGGCCCGGCCGCTCCGCCGCCCAGCGCCGCAACGCGGTGCTCACCGCCTGGCTGCGGCGCCCCGCCCCGGTCGCCCTGCGCGCCACCGCCCGCCTCGCCGCCGAGGCCGTCCGGGGCGAACCCGCGGCGGGCGCCGCACTGCGCGGCACGCTCGCCCGGCTGCCCGCCGCCCTCGGCCACCGCAGACCGCTGCCCGCACGCGTCGAACAAGCCGCCCGACTGCTGGAGGGAGGGCAGCCGTGACCCACGACACGGCCCGCCCGGACGGCCGTACGACGGTCGTCGTGATCACCCGTGACCGCCGCCCCGAGCTGCTGCGCACCCTGCGCACCCTGCGCGACCTGCCGGAGCGGCCCCAGGTGATCGTCACCGACAACGGCTCGAGCGACGGCACCGCGGAGGCCGTCGCCCGCGACCACCCCGAGGTCCTGCTGCTGCGCCCCGGACGCAACCTCGGGGCCGTCGGCCGCAACCTCGCCGTCCGCCACGTCCGCACCCCCTACGTGGCCTTCTGCGACGATGACACCTGGTGGGAACCCGGCTCCCTGCGCCGCGCGGCGGACGTGCTGGACGCCCACCCGCGGGTCGCCGCCGTGACCGCGCGGATCGTCGTCGAACCGTCCGGCGAGGAGGACCCGGTCGTCGCCGAACTGCGCGACTCGCCGCTCACCGGCCCCGACTGGCTGCCCGGCCCCGCCCTCGGCTCCTTCCTCGCCGCCGCCACCGTGATGCGCGCCGACGTCTTCCGCGCGGCCGGTGGCTTCCACCCCGGACTGTGGCTCGGCGGCGAGGAGGAACTGCTCGCCACCGACCTGCTGCGGCGCGGCCACTGGCTCTGCTACATCCCCGAGATCACCATCCACCACGCCGCCTCCCCGGTCCGCGACAGCACCCACCGCCGCGTCCTCGGCCTGCGCAACACCCTCTGGTTCACCTGGCTGCGCCGCCCCTGGCTGTCGGCGGTGCGCCGCACCTGGTACCTGGCGCGCACGGTGCCGCACGACCGGGCCACCGCGCGGGCCTTCGCCCACGCCGCGGCCGGGCTGCCCTGGGTGCTGCGGCAGCGCGATCCCGTCCCGCCCGACCTGGAGGCCCGGCTGGTGGCCCTGGAGCAGGCACGGCGGTCGTCGCCGGCGCGGCGGTACGTCGGCTGAGCCGCGGGTTGCCGGTGCGGCGGTCGGTACGTACGTCGGTCGGATGAGGCCGGCGGCCGAGCCGGATGACGCCGTGGACACGCGACGGCGGCCGTGGCTGTGGGCCACGGCCGCCGTGCTGTCCGGGCGCTGTCCGTCCGGGCGCTGTGCGGGGCGGGTTCGGTCCGTTCGGTGATCCGCTCGGGCGCGGAGCCGGGTGCGGCTCAGTCCTTCTTGCCGCGGCCCGTCAGCATGTCGCGCATCCGGTCGACCATGCCGACGCCGGGTGCGAGCAGCTTGTTGGCCGGGGGCTTGTCCGGGGCGGACGGGTGCGGGCGGGTCGGCGCCATCTTCTTCGCCTGGCGCACCTTGTCGCCCAGCTCGTCGAGGGCCTCCGCCGGACAGGACCGGCGCAGCATCGGGAAGAGGTTCTCCTCCTCGTCGGCCACGTGCGAGCGGATCTCCATCATGAGCATGCCGATCAGCCGGTCGAACTCGGGGTCGTCCGCCTCGCAGCGCTCCAGATCCTTCATGATCTGCTCGGCCTTGGCGTGGTCCTCGAGCTCCTTGTCGGCCATCGCGTCCCCGTTGGGGATGTGCTCCCGCACGGCCGGGTACAGATGGGCCTCCTCGGCCACGGAGTGGCGCACCAGTTCCATGACGACCTGGTCCGCGTAGACCTTGCGGTCCTTGTCGCCCGAGGGCAGCGCCTCGATCCGGCCGAAGAGCGTCTCGACCTCCCGGTGGTCCGTCACCAGCTCGTCGATGACGTTTCCTCCGTGTCCCATGTCACTCCCTCCATCGCGACTCGGGCGGTTCCCGGACGGGCCCGCCCAGCCTTCCGGGTGCCCGTGCGGGGGGCGCCGTAACGCGGGCGGCGAGGAGTACACCCGAGTGCCGCAACGGGCGCCCGGCAGTTGCTTGTGAGCGAGTGCACAGGGTGGGCCAAGTGCGGCGGCCGACCCCTGACTTGCCCGTCGGGGCGCGTCCGCGGCGAGGGCGCCCGGTCCGGACCCGGGGACCCCGTCTGCCACGATGGGCGGCGCCTGAGACATCCCGAGGAGCGACCGCGCAGCGCAGCCGGTGTTCCCGACTCCCGTGGATTCACCGATCCGCCGGAGCCTCCGGACACCCCTGCCGAGTACCGCTGTGCCTGATTCCTCCCCCGGGCCCGACACCGAGGCCGTCCCCCGCCCGCTCCCGGTGAGTCCCGCTCGCCGTGGCGGCGCTCCGCTACCGCAGCATGCGCTGGTGGTCGCCGGCCGACTTCGTGTCCAACGCGGGCACCTGGATGCAGCTCACCGTGCAGAACCTGCTGGTCCTCCAGATCACCGGGTCCGCCGCCGCGACCGGCCTGTCCATCTCCGTGCAGGCCGCACCCGCGCCGCTGATCAGCCTGGCCGGCGGCGCCGCCGTCGACCGCCGGCCGCGGAAGCGGACCCCCATGGTCAGCCAGGCCCTGCTCGGCACGGTCGCCCTGGTCACGGCGGCGCTCGTCGCGACCGGCCGGCTCGACCTGCCCGTGCTGCTCGCGCTGGCCGCCGTGACCGGCACCATCGCCACCGTCGACGGACCGGCCTGCGCCCTGCTGGGCAACGATCTGGTCCGGCCGCAGGACGTGCCCTCCGCCATCGGGGTCGGCTCCCTCGTGCACAGCGCCGGGCGGCTCGCCGGCATCGCCTTCGCGGGGATCGCCGCCGGCTTCCTCGGCACGGGCGCCGCCTACGCCGCGAACGGGCTGTCGGTCCTCTTCGTCGCCTCCGTGATCCCCGTTCCTGCGGCCGATCACCGGAGCGGCCGCTGCCACTGCCGGTGTGAAGATTCCCGCCCGGCGCGGCGCCCCGCCTTCGAAGGGCACGGGGCGCGCGAGCGGGGACATGACCGTCCGCGAGGGCCTGGCGTTCTTCGCGAAGCGGCCCCGGCTGGTCGCGCTCGCCGGGATCACCGGCGTCAGCGCGGTCTTCGGCCGCCACTACGGCCTCACCCTCGCGGTCCTCGTCACCGGCCCCCTCGCGGGCGGTGCCGGGTCCTTCGCCACCGTCTCCACCGTGCTCGCCGTCGGCGGCATCCTCGGCGCGGTGCTCGGCGCGCGGCTGCGCGGGCCGTCCGCGCGGCTCGTCGGCGCGCTCGCCGCGACCGGCGGGCTGCTCCAGGTGCTCGCCGGGCTGTCGCCGTCGCTCGCCGTGCTGCTGGTGCTGGTGCTGCCCATGGCCGTCGTGGAGTCCGTCTCCGACACCGCGGGCACGACCGTCCTGCGGACCGACCCGCCCGCCCGGCTGCGCGGCCGTGTCCTCGGCGTGTGGGGCAGCATCAGCACCGGCTGGGGTCTGGCGGGTCCGCCCGCGCTCGGCCTGCTGATGGAACGCGCCGGCGCCCGCGGCGCCCTCGTCGCCGGCGGCCTGGTCATCGCCGCCGCCATCACCACCGGCCACCTCCTCCACCGCCGCCGCACCCGGCCCGCGGTCACCCCGCTGCGCACCCTGGAGCGCACGCCGGAGGTGGAGGCGGCGGCCTGAGAGTGCTGCCGTACGGCGCGGTCGCGGGTGGGGTTCTTCCCGCTCAGCGGCGGGCCGGCACGTTCACCGGTGGGGGAGCGGCCGTGCCGTGCCGTGCCGGGGTGCGGGCGGGGAGCGGTTCCGGGAGGTTCCGCACGGCTGCCAGGACCTCGTCCACCGTGATGCGCAGCAGCCGCTCGTCCGGCATCCGGCCGTGTGCGTCGCCGGGGCGCGGGGACGGGTCGTCGCCGGGGTGCCAGAGGACGTGGTGGCGGGGATCGGGCGGCGGGCCCCACAGGCGGGGGGAGACCGGGCCGAAGAGCACGACGGACGGGGTGCCCAGGGCGGTGGCCAGGTGGGCGAGGCCCGTGTCGCCGACCACCACGCAGCGGGCGCCCGCGACCAGCGCGGCGAGCCGGTCGAAGGGCACGTCGGCGGTCCCGCCGACGACGTGGTCCGGGGGCAGTCCGGCGCGCGCGGCGACACATCCGGCGAGGGCGGTCTCGCCGGCCCCGGCGGTCACCACCACCCGGTGGCCCTGCGCGCGCAGCGCCCGTGCCACGGCCGCGAAGCGCTCCGCGGGCCAGCAGCGGGCGGCGGCGTCCGCGCCGGGGTGGACGACGACCGCGCCGGGCGCGGGGGAGGGCGTCGCGGGCACCGGGATCGACAGGTCGGCGGGGTCGGCCGGGATGCCGTACCAGGTCAGCAGCCGGCACCAGCGGTCCCGCTCGTGTTCGTCCTCCCGCCACACCGGGCCCGGGACGCCGGGGGTGCCGGGGTGGGCGTAGGCCAGGAGCCGGCCGGGCCGCAGCCGCTGGAGCAGGAGGTGGCTGGGCGGGCCGTTGCCGTGCAGGTCGACGGCGAGGTCGGGGCCGGGTCCCGGCCAGGCCAGCGTGGTGGGCACGGCGCGGCCGGGAGCCTCGGCGGGCAGCAGCCGGTCCAGGACACCGGTCGCGGCGGCCGCCCCGGCCAGCCGCTCGGGCGCGGCCAGCACCAGTTCGTGGCCCGGCAGATGGCGGCGCAGCGCCCGCAGGGCGGGTACGGCGGTCAGCAGGTCGCCCAGCCCGAGGGCGCGCAGCACCAGCACGCGGGGGCGGGCGGTACGCCGGGGCGGCCGCGGGGTCGCGCTCACGCCGCCGGCCCTCCGGGCTTCAGCGGGACGGCCGCGAGCGCCGCCCGGCGGGCCAGCACGGTGGTGGACCGGCCGTCGAGGTACGGCAGCACCACCGCCTGCCCGCCCCACGCGCGCAGCGTCTCCGCCTCGGGCAGCTCCTGCACGGAGTAGTCGCCGCCCTTCACCCACACGTCCGGCCGCAGCCGGCTCAGCAGTCGCTGCGGGGTGGCCTCGTCGAACACCGCGACGGCGTCGACGCTGCCGAGCGCCTGAAGGACCCGCGCGCGGTCCGCCACCGGGTTGATGGGCCGGCCGGGTCCCTTGAGGCGGGTCACCGAGGCGTCCGAGTTGAGGCACACGATGAGGCAGTCGCCGATCCGCCTCGCGCTCTCCAGCAGCCCGACGTGCCCGGCGTGCAGCAGGTCGAAGCAGCCGCCGGTCGCCACCACCGTGCCGCCGCGCGCCCGCACCTGCTCGGCGAGCGCGAACGGGTCCGTGGCCGGGGTCTGCCGTACGGAGGTGTCGGGCTCGGTACGCCACAGCGCCGGGTTCCCGGCGCCGCCCGCCGACACGAACGCGGCGGCCTCGGCGACCGCCCGCTGCACCGCCTCCTCAGGCAGCGCGCCGTCGGCGAGCGCGGCGGCGGCCGTCGCGGCGAAGCAGTCGCCCGCCCCGCACGGATCGCCGCTCGCCCGGTACGGCGCCGGGACCAGCATCGGCGTGCCCGCGGCGGGCCGGGTCAGCAGCACCCCGCGCTCGCCGAGCGTCACCGCGACGCCCGCCGCCTGCCAGCGGTCCGCGAGCCGGGAGCCGCGCTCGGCGTACGCGCGCAGCGACTCGCCGTCGCCGGGGCACAGGCTGCGCGCCTCGGCCGCGTTCGGCGTGACGAGGCGGGCGCCCGGCACCGGCGGATCGCCCTTGGGGTGCGGGTCCCACACGAGCGGGGTGCGGGGGACGACCGACTCCAGGTGGCGGCGCACCGCGCTCGCCGTGTGCCGGCCGTAGTCCGCGACCAGCACCGCGTGGGCCTGGGCCAGCGCGTCGCGTACCGCCTCGTCGGGTTCCCCGGGCTCGCCGCCGCCCCGGTCGATGCGGACCAGCGGCCGGCCGCCCGCCAGCACCCGGGTCTTGACCGGCAGGCTGCCGTGCAGCGGGATCTCCACCAGCCGTACCCGGCCGCGCAGCTGCCGGCGCACCGCGTGACTGGCCGCGTCGTCGCCGAGCGCGGTCACCAGGACCACCTCGCGTCCGCCGCGGGCGGCCAGCGCGGCGGCGAGGCCCGCCCCGCCGGGGTGGCGCCGGTCGTCGGTGACGTCCACGACGGGCGCGGGCGCGTCCGGGGCGAGCCGGGTGGCGACGCCCTCGACGTCCTCGTCGAGCAGCACGTCCCCCACCACGACCAGCGGCCGCGGCGCCGTCACGACGCCCTCCCGGCGATCGTGGCCCGCTCCCGGACGGCACCGCCGGTGCCGAGGGCCGCGTCGAAGGCCTCGCAGAGCAGGTGTACGGCGACCAGGTGGGCCTCCTGCACGGTGGCCGTGGTGTCGGCGTCGACGCACAGCGCCTCGTGCGCGGCCTCGGCGAGCGGGTTCGGGCCGGGCCCGGTCAGTGCCCACACCCGCAGCCCCGCCCGGCGGCCCGCGACGGCCGCGCCGATCAGGTTGGCGCTGCGGCCGGAGGTGGACAGCAGCATCAGCACGTCACCGGGCCGGCCGTGGGCGGCGACCTGCCGGGCGTACACCTGGTCGAAGCCGTAGTCGTTGCCGATGGCGGTGAGGCTGGAGGTCTCCGCGTGCAGGGAGATCGCCGAGAACGCGGGCCGCTCCTGCCGGTAGCGGCCGACCAGTTCGGCGGTCAGGTGCTGGGCCTGGGCGGCGCTGCCGCCGTTGCCCGCGGCGAGCAGCCGGCCGCCGGGCGGGAGGACGGCGGCCAGCCGGCCGCCCCAGTCCGCGATCCGGCCGAGGCCGTCGGTGCGCAGTCGGACGAGTGCCTGCTCCAGGGAGCGGCAGTGCAGTCGGGCGGCGGCGAGTGCAGGGGATTCGCTCATGCTGGTCGGGCGTGACCGCGTCGCGGGGACGGCGGCGGGGCCCGCACCTCCTTCGGACATCGGGGCTCGCGGCGGGGACGGGGGGACGGTCGGTGCTCCCTCGGACGCTGTGCCTGGGGGACGGTCGGTGCTCCCTCGGACGCTGCCTCAGACCACCCCCGTCACGGCCGCCGGGGCGGCGTCCAGGACGGCGCAGTACGCCGCCTCCGTCTCGGCGGCGACCCGGTCCCAGGTGTAGCGGCGCAGCACCCGGCGGCGGCCGGCGGCTCCGCAGGCCAGGCGGGTCTCCGGGCGGGCGAGGAGATCGGCGACCGCCCGGGCCAGGGCCCGCGGGTCGCGCGGCGGCACCAGGCGGCCGGTGCCCGGGTCGGCGACGGTGTCCAGCTGGCCGCCGACCGCGCTGGCCACGACCGGGACGCCGCAGGCCATGGCCTCCAGCGGCACGATGCCGAACGGCTCGTAGTCCGCCGGGCACAGCACCACGTCACAGCCGCGCAGCAGCGGCGGCACCTGCCGGCTGGGCACGCCGCCGGTGAACCGGACCCGGTCGGCGACGCCGGCGCGCCGTGCGATCTCGCGCAGCCGGCGCACCTCGGGGTCCTCGTCCAGCCGGTCCGCCGGGGGCCCGCCGGCCACGACCAGTTCGGTGTCGGGCAGCAGGCTGAGCGCGGCGATCGAGACCGCGGCGCCCTTGCGCGGGACCAGGCGGCCCAGCTGGAGCAGCCGGTAGGGGTGGGGGCCGCGCGGGGCGGCCGGGCCCTGCGGGGTGAACAGCTCGGTGTCGACCCCGCACGGCACGACGCTCACCTTGCCGGCGGGCACGCCCATCCGGGCCAGTTCGACGACCTCGTCGCGGCAGGTGGCGATGACCCGGTCGCAGCCGAGGCCCACCTCGGTCTCCAGCGTGACGCGCTGCGGCGGGCTGGTGTCGGCGAGCCGCTGGTGGCGGCGCTTGACCGTGCCGAGCGCGTGATACGTGTGCAGCAGCGGCAGGTCCAGGGCGCGCACCGCGTGCAGCGAGGCCAGGCCCGACATCCAGAAGTGCGAGTGCACCACGTCGGGGAGGCGGGCCCGCCACCTCCGGGTCAGGTAGTGGCCGAACTCGTCCATGTGCGGCAGCAGTTCGTCCTTGGGCAGCGGCTCGGGCGGTCCGGCGGGCACGTGGTGCACCTCGACCCGGTCGCGCAGCGCCACCCGGTCGGGCAGCTCCCGGCTGTCCCGGCGGGTGAAGACGGTCACCCGGTGCCCGCGGTCGGCGAGCGCGCTCGCGAGCGCCGCGACGTGCACGTTCTGCCCGCCCGCGTCCACCCCGCCGAGCGCGGCGAGCGGACTGGCGTGCTCGGAGACCAGCGCGATGTCGAGGGAGCCGGGGCCGCCGGCGTCCGGTGCGGCGGTCAGGGAACCGACCGATGCGGTCATGAGCACACCTCCGTGATCAGGCGCTCCCAGTCGTTCAGGAAGCGCTTGAGCCCGTACCGTGCGAGGGCCGCCTGGCGGGCCCGCGCCCCGTCCTCGGCCGCCGCCTGCGGATCCGCCAGATAGCGGCGGGCGGCCTCGGCCAGCACCTCGGGGCGGGTGGACAGCACACCCGCGCCGGGCGGGACGGCCTCCACGGCCTCCGTGGTGGCCAGCGCGACCACCGGCATGCCCAGGTGCATGGCCTCCAGCAGGGACAGGCCGAGCGAGGTCCAGCGCACCGGGTGCAGATACAGCCGCCGTTCGGCCAGCGCCCCGTGCAGTTCGCCCTGCGGCAGGTCGGCGGACCGGCACCGCTCCTCGGGCAGCCCCAGCCGGCCGGCCAGGCCCTCGGTGCGCATGCCGAACACGTCCAGCGGCGCGGCCTCGGCGAGCGCGGGCAGCAGGTCCGTACCCGTGTACCGGCCGCGCCGTACGGGCTCGTTGACGACGACGGCCGCGCGGGCGAGCCGGCCGGTGTACCGGTGGCCCGGGTCGACGATGCCGTGCTCGACGACCTCCGTGCGGGTGCCGCCGTTGTCCCAGAACAGGCGGTTGAAGTGGGTGACGTGGACGAGCGTCAGGTCGTCGCGGTCGGCGAACGGGTGCCGGGTGTCCGGGACGTCGCCGTCCGGGGCGTTGTGCTCCAGGTAGACGGCGGGCACGTCGCGGCCGGGGCGGCGGCCGCCCAGCCAGCGTTCGGCCAGCTCCATCTCGTGCGGCCGCTGGAGGACGACCAGGTCGACCTCCGCCTCGCGCAGCTCGTCCGGGGTCAGCTCCCGCACCGAGGCCGGCCAGGGGAACGTGCGGGCGCGACCGCGGCCGTCCGGGCCGCGGTCGGGGAGCAGGGGGACGAGGTAGGTGTGCGGGCCCTGCACGAACGCGGTCGTCCAGGAGCCGTGCACATGCCACAGCAGGATGTTCACCAGGCCACTCCTCGCTCTTCTGCCCCTTTTGTCACAGTTGTCTCATTTGCCGTCTTTCTTGTCTCCGTCAAGTTATTCATCCCGACCGGTCGGTCGGCCCGTCGGCCGTTGCCGCCGCGGCCGCCGCTCAGCGCCGCCACCGCGGCCACCACCTCCGCGTCACCGACACCGTCCAGGCACGGATGGCCCGGCGTGGGACAGCGGCGGGCCCGCGTCCCGGCACACGCGGCCCGCTGGTCGCCCAGCAGCACCGACGGCACGCCGTACGGCCGCCACCGCTCGGCCGGCACCACGGGCGCGAACAGCGACACCACCGGAGTGCCGACCGCCGCGGCCAGATGCGCCGGACCGGTGTTCCCGGTCACCGCCACCCGGGCCCGTGCCAGCACCCCGGCCAGCTCCCGCAGATCGGTGGCCCCGCCCAGGTCCAGGGCGTGCCGCCCGGCCACCCGCGCGGTCAGCTCGCGCTCCCCGCGTCCGCCGGTGACCACCACCCGGTGGCCCGCCGCGGCCAGCGCCGCCGCGGCCCGCGCGGCCCGGCCGGGACTCCAGGCGCGGGCCGGCACGGCGGCACCCGGATGCAGCACGACATACGGCTCCGGGCCGGTCAGACGCGTGGTGTCCGGCGGCGTCCGCACCCGCAGCGTCCCGTCGTCGCCCGGCGGCAGCGCGAACCCGGCGGCCTCCGCGAGGTCCAGCGCCGCCCGCGCCTCGTGCCGGCGCGGACGCCGCCGGTGGCGCAGGTCGAGCAGCGCGCCCGGATAGTCCTCGCAGTCGGCCGCCGTCCAGCCGACGCCCGCCAGCTTCAGCAGCAGGGCCGCGGGCAGCGGGCTCTGGTGGTACGACACCAGGACCAGCGCCCGGTCGAAGCGCCGCTCCGCCAGCGTCTCCAGCAGCCCCCGCGTCTCCTCCCGCGACACCGGGGCGGGCTCCAGACCGACCCACGGGGCGTCGTGCACCAGCACCTCGTCCACGCCCGGCAGCATCCGCCCCGCCTGCTCGCCCTGCGGCCCGCACAGCAGCGTCGTGTACGCCGACCCGGCGGCCACGGCCCGTACCGCGGGCCCCGCGAGCAGTACGTCTCCGGCGCTGTCGAGACGGACGACGAGGGTCCGGGGGGCCGCGCTCACGAGGGGGCCGCCGTTCGGACGGAGCCGGGGGAGGCGGCGGGCGGGGCGCCGGGGTGGGGGGTGCCGGTGGTGGCTGCTGGGTCGGTGGAGGGCGAACCGGTGGTGGCTGCTGGGTCGGTGGAGGGCGGGGTGCCGTCGCCGGACGGCGAGCCGGGAGCACCCCGGGGCGCCTCGCCGGCACCCGGCACCGCCGCGCGCTCCGCCCCCACCGCCTCCGGCGGCCTCGCGGACCCGGCGGACTCCGGCCGCCCCGCGCCCAGGGCCAGCCGTACCGCCGACAGCAGATCCGGCGCGGTCCGATCGGCGGCGGCCGTCTCCTCCGGGCGGGTCGCCGGGGTCGGCACGAGGATGCCGCGCGCCCCGGCCGCGCGCGCCGCGCCCAGGTCGGCGGCGATGTCACCGATGACCACGGCGCGCGCCGGGTCCGCGTCGAGGCGCGCGCACGCCGCCAGGACCAGTCCCGGCGCGGGCTTGCGGCAGCCGCAGCCGTCCGCCGGGCCGTGCGGGCACACCGCCCACACCCCGAACGGGCCCAGCAGTTCCTCGACCCGGCGCTGCACGGCCTCCACCTGCGCCCGCGTCAGCAGCCCGCGCGCCACCCCCGACTGATTGCTCACCACTCCCACCGCGACGCCCCGCGCCCGCACGGCCTCGACGGCCGCCCGCGCCGTCGGCATCGGCACGACCCGCGCGGGATCGCCGTTGTAGGGCACGTCGACGACGAGCGTCCCGTCCCGGTCGAAGAGAACGGCGGAGGGGAGGCCGCCACCGAGGCCGACGGCGGCAACCGGGCCCTGGCGCCCGGTGGCCGGCCGCTCCCCGCGCCCGGTGGCCGGCCACTCCGCGCGGCCGCGGGCCCGCGCACGGACGAGGACATCTTCGGGCCCGTCGCCGGCGGGCTCGCCGGGGCCCGGGTAGATCCAGGGACGTGTGCTCATGAGCCCACCTGTTCCGGTGCGGGCTCCCGCCGCCCCCGAGGAGGTCCCGCCGTCCCGGAAGGGGCGAACGGGGCGGTTCCCCGGTGCGCGACCCGGCCCCGGAGCCAGTGCCACACGGCGGCCGGCGGGATGGCGAGGCTGGTCAGGGCCATGGTGACGACCTCGTCGCGGGTCCGGGGGCCCGGGCGGATGCGGGCCAGCGCGAACTCGGCCGTCCCCGCGAGCCACAGCGCCCCGCACAGCCCGGCGCCCCGCGGCCGGCGCAGGGCCGCGCAGGACAGGGCGGCCACCGCGGCCGCGGTCACCGCGGCATGGACGGGCAGGCGGCCCCTCGGCGCGTCCGCCCGGCGCCACCAGTCGCGGCCGTGCAGCCGGGTCATCAGGACGTCGTCCGCGTTGCCCGCCTGGAGCCGCACCGACACCCAGCGGTCGGTGGGCCGCACCGGATGGGCCGTGGTCCTGGACCCCTCGGTGACTGACCACCCGGCGGCCGTCACCCGCAGCGCCAGGTCCGCGTCCTCCCGGAACGCCCGCCGGAACCGCTCGTCGAAACCGCCGGCGGCCTCCAGCGCCGTACGCCGGTACGCCATGTCGGCGGTGATCCAGCGGGCGGTGGCGAGCCCGGCGGTGTTGCGCTCCCAGTCGGTGGGGCGCCGGTCCCGCGGCAGCGGCACCACGATGCGCGCGGTCACCGCGGCGGTCCGCTCCGACGCCGCGGCCAGGTCCCGGGCGAGGTCGGCGGCCCAGGTCGGGCCGGGCACCACGTCGTCGTCCAGGAAGACGATCCACGGCACCGCACCGGCCGCCCGCCAGCCGGTGTTGCGCGCCGCGGCGGGCCCGCGGGCGCCACCCGGGACGACCGCCGTGCGGGGCCGCAGCGACTCGGGCACCTCGGTGAGCAGTGACGCCCCGCCCCTCGCGCCGGGCCGGTCGTCGACCAGGACGACCCGCCGCGGCGGCGGCCCCTCGGCGACGGCCAGGGCGCGCAGACAGGCGCCCAGGCCGGGCCGGCCCAGGGTGGGGATCACCACGGCGTACGCGGGCTCGCCCATCAGGCCCTCCCGTCGCCGCCGGCGCGGAAGAAGTCGCCGCGCCGGATCGCGTACGGGCCGATGGCGAGCAGGTCGACCGGTGAGGAGCCGAAGCACTCGAGCGCGTCGCGCGGGTCGTCCACCATGGGCCGGCCCGCCGTGTTGAGGCTGGTGTTGACCACCACGGGCAGCCCGGTCAGCCGCTCGAACTCGCCCAGCATCCGCGCGACCAGGGGCTCGCGCGCCGGGTCGACGGTCTGGATGCGGGCCGTGCCGTCCACGTGGACGACCGCGGGGATCCGGTCCTTCCACTCCTCGGCCACGTCGTGCACGAACAGCATGTACGGGCTGGGCAGCGGCCCGTCGAAGATCTCCGCGGCACGGTCGGCGAGCACCATCGGCGCGACCGGCCGGAACTGCTCACGCCCCTTGACGTCGTTGAGGCGTTCGAGGTTGCCCGCGTGGCCCGGGTGGGCCAGCAGCGAGCGGTGGCCGAGCGCCCGCGGACCGTACTCGGAACGCCCCTGGAACCAGGCGACGATCCCGTTGTCCGCGAGCGTGCGCGCCACTGTCCGCGCGATGTCCGGCGGCCGCTCGAACGGTACGGCGGCGGTCTTCAGCCACGCGCCCAGCTCCGCGTCCGTCCAGTCCCGGCCCAGATCGGCGCCGGTCATCGGCTCCGGCGTGTCACCCTCCCCGGCGGCCAGCAGCAGCGCGCCGCCCAGCGCGGTGCCCGCGTCACCGGCCGCGGGCTGCACCCACACCCGGGAGAACGGGCCCTCGCGGGCGATCCGCGAGTTGGCTACGCAGTTCAGGGCGACGCCGCCGGCGAGCGTGAGCACGCTGTGCCCGGTCCGGCCGTGCAGCCAGCGCACCAGGTCCAGCAGGGTCTCCTCCAGCACCGCCTGGGCACTCGCCGCCAGGTCCGCGTGCGCCTGCGTCCACGGCTCCCCGGCGCCGCGCGGCGGGCAGAACTCGTGCCAGGGCACCCCGGTCGCCCGGAACCCTCCGTCGCCGGTCGGGTGCACGTAGCGGCGCAGCTCGGACAGCATGCGCGGGGTGCCGTGCGAGGCGAGGGCCATCACCTTGAACTCGTCCGAGGAGCGCAGGAACCCCAGATGCGCGGTCAGCTCCTCGTACACCAGGCCGAGCGAGTGCGGCAGGTCCTGGGCGTACAGCGGCTCCAGCTTGTCCCCGACCCGGCGCGCGGCCAGGTGCGAGGCGCGCTCGCCGCGGCCGTCGAGGACCAGCACCGAGGAGTCCTCGGCGCCGTCCGCGCAGAACGCGCCGGACGCGGCGTGCGCCATGTGGTGCGGCACGAAGCGCACGATGTCCGGGTCGAGGCCCGGCAGCACCTCCTTGAGGAAGTTCGGCGCCTCGCGGGCGTACGTCTGCCGCAGGTGGTCCCAGGGGTCGTCCAGGCCCATCGCGTCGGCGGGACGGGCCAGCGACGGGGCGTAGGAGTAGGCGACGGCGTCCAGGTCCTGCGGGCGCAGACCGGCCCGCCGCAGGCACCACGCGGCGGCCTTCTCCGGCAGCTCCCAGGCGGAGAACGGCAGCGGCCGCTTGCCGTGCTTGCGGCGGGAGAACCGCTCCTCCTCGGCCGCGGCGACGGTACGGCCGTCGATCACCAGAGCGGCGGCGGGGTCGTGGAAAAGGGCGTTGATTCCGAGGATGCGCATGGAGGGCCAGGCCTTTCGGCGAAGGGGCGGGCGGCTTGTGACGGCGGGGTCAGCGGTGCGCGCCGGAGCGGAACCAGTCGATCGTGCGGCGCAGCCCCTCCTCGGCGTCCACCTCCGGTTCCCAGCCGAGCTTGTCGCGGGCCAGGGTGATGTCCGGGCAGCGCAGGGCCGGATCGTCGGTGGGCCGCTCGATGAAGCGGATCTCGGAGTCCGACCCGGTCAGCTCGATCACCAGCCGGGCCAGGCCGAGCATGGTGATCTCGGCCGGGTTGCCGATGTTCACCGGACCGCGCATCCCGTGCGCCGCGGCGGCGAGGATGCCGCGCACGGTGTCGTCGACGTAGCACAGGGAGCGGGTCTGGCGGCCGTCGCCGGTCACCGTCAGGGGTTCGCCGTCCAGCGCCTGGCGCACGAACGTCGGCACCGCCCGGCCGTCGTGGCCGCGCATCCGGGGGCCGTAGGTGTTGAACAGCCGCACGATGCAGGTGTCGGTGCCCTCGCTGTCCGCGTGCGCGGTGGTCAGCGCCTCGGCGAAGCGCTTGGCCTCGTCGTAGACGCTGCGCGGGCCGACCGGGTTCACATGACCCCAGTACCGCTCGTCCTGCGGGTTCTGCTGCGGGTCGCCGTAGACCTCGGACGTCGAGGCGAGCACGAACCGGGCGCGGGAGCGGTGCGCCAGCTCCAGGGCGTGCCGGGTGCCCAGGCTGCCGGCCTCCATCGTGTGCAGGGGCAGACGCAGATAGTCGGCCGGGGAGGCGGGCGAGGCGAAGTGGAGCACCAGGTCCGGCGGCCGGTCCACGGGGATGCCCTCGGCGACGTCCGCCTGCACCAGGGTGAAGCCGGGGCGGTCGAGCAGCGGCGTCACGTTCTCAGGCCGTCCGGTGCTGAAGTCGTCCACGCAGGTGACGGCGGCGCCCGACGCCATCAGGGCCTCACACAGGTGCGAGCCGACGAACCCGGCGCCGCCGGTGACCACGGCGTGCTGCCAGGTCCGGGAAGAAGTCCCGGAAGAAAGGGTGCTCATTCTGCCTCCTCCGTTGGGGCGACGGCGAACCGGTGCTCCGGTGCCGGACGCGGCGGGCCCGCGCCGGCTGGTGGCCGTCCGACCGCCGTCCGCCGGGTGGCGGGCGGACCGTCGGTACCGCCAGGACACCCGAACAGCGTCCGTCGTCCGGGCGGCGGGGGCTCGGTGATGTACTGCAACGGGGTGAGGCACGCAGCGTGACGGCGCCGTGCGCCCGCCGGCCGACGCGACTGGCGCCGCCGGTTCTTCCCTGTCCATGCCTTGCGCGGCGGGGCCGCTGGAGGAGGCGCGGAAGGAGGGCCGGACCGGTTCGGGTGCCCGAGCCCCCCGAGGTGGCCGTCTCGATGCCGGTGCCCCGGCGACCGCCCGGCGTGGGCGGCCTGCGGGGCGGCGGCGGAAGGGCGCCGTGATCCCGATGGTGGGCCGCCGGGAGGCGTGGAAGGATGGGCGCGGGAGTCGGCCGCCGCGCCGGCGTCCGGGCCGGTCCGGGCAGCAGCGGACGCGGTCCCGGCCGCGGCCCCCGGCGGTGACGGGCTCCGCGCCGCGACACCCCTCGCGGCTCCCGTGCACACGACACCGGTGGCGTACCGGCCGTCCGCCGCCCGACCCGCCCGGACACCGCGCCCGCCGCCGGACCCGCCCGGACACCGTCCACCGTCGGACCCGCCCGGACACCGTCCGCCGAAAACCGCCCCCGGCGAGGATTTTCTCCCGACTTGTGACGGCAACTCGGGCCCGAATGCCGCGGCAGCGACCCGCCACGGAACAGGAGTGCCGGATGACCACCACCGCTCAGCCTCCCCTGCTCACCGAAGTGAGTCCGCGCATCGGACTGCTCGGTTCCTACGGAGGCTTCAACCTCGGCGACGAGGCCATCCTCAGCTGTGTCCTCGGCTGTTTGCGCGGCCACCGCCCGGGCGCGCGGCTCATCGCCCTCAGCCGCAACGCCGAGCACACGCGCGCCCACCACCCCACCCTGGACGAGGTGGTCGACTGGGAGGGCGTCCCGCAGCGGCAGGTGCTCGACGTCGTCTCCCGCCTCGACCTGCTGGTCGTCGGCGGCGGCGGCATCCTCTACGACGGCGAGGCCCGCCGTTACCTCCGGGTGGTCGGCGCGGCCCAGGCGCGCGGCGTGCGCACCTTCGCCTACGCCATCGGCGCGGGCCCGCTGCGCGAGGCGGAGGACCGCGAGGCGGTGCGCTCGGTGCTGTCCGCCATGGACGAGGTGGTCGTCCGCGACGAGGAGTCGCACCTGGTCCTGGAGGAGGCCGGAGTCGACCGGGACATCATCGTCACCGCCGACCCCGCGCTGCTGCTGCCGCCCGAGCCGTTCACCGACCAGATGATGCGCCAGGAGGGCATCCCCGCCGACGCCCGCCGGCTGGTCGGCATGTCGGTGCGGGAACCCGGCCGGGCCGCCGAGAAGCTCGACGAGGGCGACTACCACGCGCTCCTCGCCGACGTGGCCGACTTCCTCGTACGCCGCCTCGACGCCCACGTCGTCTTCGTCCCGATGGAACGCCAGGACGTGCACCACGCCCACGGCGTGCTCTCCCGGATGACCGCCCCGGACCGCGGCCGCATCCTGCACAGCGTCTACAGTCCCGGCCAGGTCCTCGGCTTCATGAGCCATCTCGACCTCGTCGTCGGGATGCGCCTGCACTTCCTGATCTTCGCCGCGCTCTCCGGGCTGCCCGTGCTGCCGCTGCCGTACTCCGGCAAGGTGTTCGACTTCGCCCGCCGCCTCGGCGCCCCCGCCCTCGTCGGCGTCGCCCGTGAGCAGGCCGGGCTGCTGCTGGCCGAGGTGGACCGGCTCTGGGACGAGTTCCCGCAGCGGCGCGGCGACTTCGAGGGGCGCGTGCGCCAGCTGCGGGCCCGCGCCCGCGAGACGTGTACGCGCCTCGGCGCGGTGCTCGACTCGCTCGACGTGGCCGCCCCGGCCGTCCCGGACGCCGAGCCGGGCCTTCAGCTGCTCGGGCCGGGTACCGGAACCTGACGTCCGCACCGCGACCTGACGTCCACACCGGGACCCGACGTCCGCCGCCGCACCCGCCGCGCGCCGACGGCCGGACGCCGGGCCGCCGGCGCAGCGGAACCACCTGCCGACGGGAAGAAGCGATGCCGATCCTGGAACCACCCGCACAGTCCCGGACCATCACCCTGCCGCCGCGCCCCGCCCGCGACGGCGGTCGCACGGACGTCCTGGTCGTGGGCGGAGGACCGGCCGGCACCGCGGCGGCCTGCGCGGCGGCCGAGGCCGGCGCGGAGGTCGTCCTCGTGGAGCGCTACGGCTTCCTCGGCGGCAACGCCACCGCCGCCCTCGTCATGCCGCTGATGTCCTTCCACAACGAGCGCAAGCAGGCGGTGTTCGCCGAGCCCGGCGAGGACGGCGTGCCGCTGCTGCCGCCCGACCACGGCGAGGGCGAGGCGGTGGTCGCCGGGTTCCTGTGGCAGCTCCTGGACCGGCTGAACACGCGCGGCGGCTGTGTCCCCCCGTCGCTGAAGACCGGCTACACCGTGCCGTTCGACCCCGAGATCTAC